>JBEDFW010000114.1:0-12997 GCA_041174985.1 Actinomycetota bacterium
CTCCTTGCCCGTTCGGACCGGCGAGGAGAATTCCGAGTTCGTCGGCCAATCGGACGAGTTCGGCTTCGGCTCGACGCCCTTCTTCTCCGGCCTCGCCGTAACCCGCCGACGTGAGAAAGGCCGCCTTGACTCCCTTCTTCGCGCAGGCGCGCAGGAGATCGGGATTCGCCGAGGCCGGAGAGGAAGGGCGTCGAGCCGAAGCCGAACTCGTCCGATTGGCCGACGAACTCGGAATTCTCCTCGCCGGTCCGAACGGGCAAGGAGTCGTGAGCACGCCGGCGAAGTTGTGCGCTCAGATCGTCGCTCCGTATCCACCCGAGGGTCGGATCGGAGTGGCCAGTCAGAGCGGCAACTTCGTGTCGTCGTTCATGAACTATGCGCGCGCGACCGGAGTGGGAATCAGTCGCGCGGTGTCGGCCGGCAACGCGGCCGCGGTGTCGGTGGCCGACTATCTCGACTTCTACGCCGACGATCCGAAGACGGCTGTCGGCCTCGCTTACGTCGAAGGAATCACCGATGGGCGGGCGCTCATGGGTCGGCTCGCGTCGGCGGCGCGTCGCAAACCACTCGTTCTCGTGAAAGGCGGCGCGACGGCCGGCGGCGCCAAAGCGGCGGCTTCGCACACGGGTGCCCTGGCCGCCGACGACAAGGTGTTCGACGGCTTCTGCCGTGCCGCGGGCATCACGCGGGCGGCCACGGTCGACGAGGCGTTCGAGGCTGCGGCGACGTTCGCCACGCAACCTTTGCCGGCCGGTCCGAACACCGTCGTTCTGACCACGGCGGGTGGATGGGGTGTCGTCACTTCCGATGCGTTGACTCGTGAAGGTGTGCTCGAACTCATCGATCTGCCCGACGATTTGCGGGCTGCGATCGACACCAAGCTTCCACCTCGCTGGAGTCGGAGCAACCCGGTCGATTGCGCGGGTGGCGAGACCCGAGACACGATCCCCGAAGTGATGGAGATGATCGCCACCCACCGCGATGTGCACGCCGTGATCTATCTCGGAATCGGGATCCAGGCCAATCAGGCGCGCATGATGCGCGAAGGGCGCTTCTATCCCGATCACGGACTCGAGCGCATCGTCGCCTACCACGAGCGACAGGATCAACGCTTCGCCGAAGCCGCCGACGAACTCTCGACGCGCACCGGCAAACCGATTCTCGTGGCCACCGAACTCGCCGTGGCCGACCCGGCGAATTCGGGCCCGGCAACCGTTCGGGCGACCGGGCGATTGTGCTACCCGTCGGGCCATCGCGCCGTCACTGCGCTCGGTCACTTGTATCGAGCCGCCGAATATCGACGTCGTCGAGGACTCTGATGCCGGCCGAGCGCCGATCCGCGCGTCGCGCCGTGCCGGCAGCGAATCCGATCGCCACACTCCTTTTCGTCGCGGCTTTCCCGGCGGTGGTTCTGTTCGGCGTGTGGCAATACGCGCAGTCGCGTGACGGCAGCGAACCGCCGAGCGCCGATGTCGTGGCCGAACTGCCGGCGGTCGCGCCGCGAACACCGATCCTGTCGGCCCGGCGCACTCCCGAAGTTCTGGCTCGTGAGACGTCCCTGACGGCGTTCGAGGCCGCGCTCCGGCCGCTCGGTGGAGCCGTTCTGCCCGGTTCGTGCGCCGCCGTCGAAGTCGACGGGGTGCTGGCTCTCTCCGACGAGGTCGATACCGCCGTCACTCCGGCGAGCACTCTCAAGTTGGTCGTCGGTGCGGTGGCTCTCGAAGCCCTCGGTCCGGCCTACACGTTCACCACACAGGTGAAGGCCGAGATCGTGGGTGGAGCGGTCGGTTCGTTGTACCTCGTGGGCGGAGGCGACCCCTTGTTGGCGTCGGCGTGGTACCCCGACGACGCGCGCTACGTGCGGTATCCGCAGCAACCGGCGACCTCCCTCGAGGCTCTCGCTGACGCAGTGGTACAGGCCGGCGTGACGCAAGTGGGTGGAAACGTGGTCGGTGACGGATCCCGCTACGACGGCGAGTTGTACCCACCCACGTGGCCGATCGCGTTCCGAGCCGTGGAGGGCGGACCCATCGGCGGACTCGTCGCCAACGACGGTGCGGTTCTCGGAATCGGAGTGCGAACGAACGATCCCGCTCTCGGTGCCGCCGAGGAACTGGTGCGTCTCTTGCGCGAACGCGGAGTCACGGTGGTCGGTCAGGCGACATCGGGTCGGGCTCCGGTGGAATTGGCCGCCATCGCCTCGGTGTCGTCGGCGCCTCTGTCCGACGTCGTGCGCGAAATGCTCACCAACTCCGACAACAACACCGCCGAGATGATGCTGAAGGAGATCGGCTTCGCCACGCGACAGGCCGGTTCACGCGCGGCGGGCATCGCCACCGTCACCGAGACACTCACCCGATGGGGTGTCACCACCACCGATTTCTCGATGGTCGACGGATCGGGTCTGTCGAGCGAGAACGCGTTGTCGTGTCGCACGATGCTCGACCTGCTCGATCGCTTCGACGAACGTTCGGTGCTCTATCAATCGCTCCCGGTGGCCGGGCGAACCGGCACGATGGCGTCGTATTTCGTCGGTGACCCGATGGAGGGCCGACTCGTCGCCAAGACCGGGTCGCTGACGGGCGTGAAGGCTCTGGCGGGCTACGTGCCGGTGGACGGTGCCGGTTTGATCTCGTTCGTGGTTCTGCTCGAAGGTCCGGGAGTGTCCGATGACGCGACCTTCCGACCGATCTGGGAGGGCTACCTGTCGGACGCACTGGCGAGTTATCCGTCCGGGCCGACCGCCGATCTCCTCGTTCCTGCGAATCCGGGCTGAGGTCGTGTCGCTTCGTCGGTGTCCGATGTTCCCACTCGGATCACCTCTTCTTCCCGGCGCCATCCTTCCTCTGCACGTCTTCGAGTTGCGCTATCGAATGATGATGGACGACGTGGTGCACACCGACCCAGCCGAGTTCGGAGTGGTCCTCATCGAGCGGGGGCACGAAGTCGGGGGAGGAGACGTGAGGTCGATGGTCGGCACGGCAGCGCACGTGGCTCGGCACGACGAACTGGAGGACGGACGTCGAGCCGTCATCGCCGTGGGTGTACGACGGATCCGGATCGAACAGTGGTTGCCCGATGATCCCTATCCCGTCGCGCTGGTGAGCGAGTGGCCCGACGATCCGGTCGAGGGTGGTGTGGGCGACGAGCGGGTCGCCACCGAACGCCTCCGGGGAGCGGTCGACCGTTTTCTCGCCGTCGTGCGGCGGCTCGACGAGTGCACCCCGGAGGTGGACCCCCGGTCGGACGTCGAGTCCCTCGACGACTACTCGTATCGAGTGGCGATCACACTCCCGCTCGGTGCCGCCGACCGCCAGCGCGTTCTCGAATCCAGTGATGCGATCGAACGGTCGTCCCGGGTCACCACGGCGGTGGAGGACCTGGAAGCGCTGGTCCGGTTCCGGCTGGGCCTCGGTGACTCGCCGGGCTGAGTCACGGGTCGTCACGGTGCCAATTCACCCCGACGCTGCTAGAACGTCGGTGTGAGCGAACGGTCCCGACGAGAACGCGCCGGCGTGGGGGACGTCATCGACGTCGTCAAGGAGTACGCCCGCCAGGAGACGCTCGGACCCCTGAAAGGTGCCGGACGTTGGCTGGCCCTCGGCTCGATCGGCGCACTCTTCCTCGGTCTGGGTGCAATTCTCGTCCTGCTCGGAACCCTTCGCTTGGTCCAGACCGAAGTCTCGGCCTTCGACGGAGCTTGGTCGTGGGTTCCGTATCTCATCGTCCTCGTGATCGCCGTGCCGCTCACCGTCGTCACGTGGTCTCGCGTCAAGAAAGCGACTCTCGGAAAGGAACCGCGCCATGGCTCTCACTGAGCGCATCACTCGCGACGACATCGAGAAGAAGTTGCGCGGCCTCCAAGGTGAAGTGGCCGACAAGGTGGAGGATCGCCGCAGCACTCTCACCGCGGCAGCGGTGGCGGCGGGTGTGGTCGTCGTGGTCGTCGTGTTCCTTCTCGGGCGTCGAACCGGTCGCCGTCGCTCGACCATGGTCGAGATCCGTCGTCTCTGAGGTTCACGTGTCCTCGTTCCTGCGCTCTCGCAGCCTTCGTCGAGGATTCCTCGGATCCAGTCGGGCCTGGTTCGCAGTGGGCGTCATCGTGTGGGGATCACGTCTCGCCAAGCGAATCCTCGGTCGCCGGCCGGAAGTCGTGTCGGTCGAGAGGATCGAACCCGGTCGAAGCATGATCGTCTCGTCGGTCGAACGATCGGGACGACGTCGTCCGTGAAAGTTCTGCTCCGGAATCCGCGACGCGACCTCGAGCTCGTCGGTAGTCGTCGCGTGCATGCATTGCTGGCCGAGTTGGGTCTGTCTCGCGAAGCTCACCTCGTGATTCGGAACGGGACGCTCGTTCCGGGCGACGAATTGCTCGGGGCCGACGACGAGGTGGAGATCCGTCCGGTCGTGTCCGGAGGGTGAAACCGTGAAGTGTCGCACGTGCCGTGGTCCGGCCATCATCGACTTGCCACGGCACAACGCCAATTTCTGCGCCGAGCATTTCGTCGAGTTGTGTCGTCGTCAGGTGCAGAAAGCCATCGACGAGCACCGAATGTTCTCTCGCGAAGATCGAATTCTCGTGGCGGTGTCCGGTGGCAAGGACTCTCTCGCGGTCTGGGACGTTCTCGGAGAACTCGGTTACCGAGCCGACGGGTATTTCGTGGCTCTGGGCATCGGCGAATACAGCGAACACTCGCGTGAGATCACGGAGAACTTCGCGCGCGAACGCGGATTGAACCTGCGGATCGAGTCGCTTCGCGAGGACCACGGCTTCGACGTTCCGACGGCGGCCAAGGTGACCGGGCGAGTGCCGTGCTCGGCGTGTGGACTGAGCAAGCGTCACCTCTTCGACCGGGCCGCCCGCGATGGCGGTTACGACGTGGTGGTGACCGGACACAATCTCGACGACGAAGCAGCGGTTCTCTTCGGCAACACCTTGCGGTGGGACGTCGAATACCTGGCCCGCCAGATGCCGGTGCTGCCCGCCGAGCACGGATTCCCGCGCAAGGCCAAACCGCTCGTACGACTCGGCGAACGCGAAACCGCCGCCTGGTGCATCGTTCGGGGCATCGACTACGTCATCGAAGAGTGCCCGATGGCAGCCGGCAATCGCCACCTCCAGTTCAAGGAGCTGTTGAACACCCTGGAGGAATCGTCACCCGGGGCCAAGGCCGCGTTCCACGCCGGTTTCGTCGATCGCATGTTGCCCCTGCTCGCCTCTTCCGACCGCAAGAGCGAGGTTCATCGCTGTGTGCGATGCGATGCACCGACCGGCGGTGAGAGCGAGATCTGCGCTTTTTGTCGTCTGGTCGAACGCACTCGAGGCCACGATGCGGTCCCGGTCGAGATGTTGTTGTCGAAAAAGGCGCGCCGCCGTGCGGCGAGCCAGGGAGAATGAGCACGATGGCGTCCACACCCGAATCGTTCTCCTATGGCGAACGCGCACTGTTGATCGACAGCAAACAACGTCGATATCTCGTGACGTTGAAAGAGGGTGGCGAATTCCACAGTCACGCCGGATTCATTCCTCACTCCGACATCGTGGGCGGGGGAGAGGGGCGTCGACTCGAGTCCACGCGCGGTGCCCGTTACATCGTCCTGCGGCCGACTCTCGAGGATTTCGTCATCGAGATGCCACGCGGTGCTCAGGTCATCTATCCCAAGGATCTGGCTCCGATCCTGATGATGGCCGACATCGCTCCGGGTGCGCGGGTTCTCGAGAGCGGCGTCGGGTCGGGTGCCCTGTCGATGTCGATGCTTCGCGCCGGAGCCGTCATCACCGGCTACGAGTTGCGGGAGGACTTCGCCGACAAGGCTCGCTCCAACGTGCGGTCGTTCCTCGGCGAATCAGCTCTCGAGCAGTACGACGTCCAGGTGCGGGATTGTTACGCCGGAATCGACGGTGAGCGTCGTTTCGACCGCGTCGTCCTCGATCTGCCCGAGCCGTGGCAGGTGGTTCCGCACGCCGAGACGGCGCTGCGTCCCGGGGGAATCCTGGTGGCGTACACCCCGTCGATCACCCAGGCCGTCGAGACGAGACGAGCCATGACGTCACCTTCGTGGACGGCGACACGCACGATCGAGGTTCTTCACCGTGGATGGCACATCGAGGGAGCATCGGTTCGACCCGATCACCGCATGGTGGCTCACACCGGATTTCTGACGTCCGGACGATTGCTCGCTCCGTGACGTCGACGAACGATCAGGGTTCGATGAAGATGCACTCGCCGGGGCATTCCTCGGCGGATTCGATGACACCATCGAGCTGACCATCGGGGATCTCGGCGAGGCCTTCGGCACCCTGCGGATTGCCCTTGGCCGTTGCGTAGATCTTGCTGCCCTCTTTCACGTAGGCCAGACCATCGTCGAGAAGGGTGAACACGTCCGGGGCAATTTCTTCGCACAGACCGTCGCCAGTGCAGAGATCCTGATCGATCCAGACCTTCATGAGTTCTCGCGTTCTCCTCGTGTTGTCGGGGCTACCCGGCAGTGGGGGTCGTACCTCGTGTGAGGCACGAGACGGATCTTACACAGGGTGGTCCGTCATCGCACGGTCGGTGACGGGGGTGTAGGTTGCCGCTCGGAGGACACGATGGCTTCTGAGGACAATCGATCCGACCGTTCGGCCGACGGTTCTCCGGCCGAAGCCGATTCCGACATCGAGGTGCTCCGTCGGCGTCTGGCCGACGTCCCGGTCCGCCTCCGGCAACTCGAGGAACGACTCCTCGAGACCAAAGGTCACCTGGCCCAAGAGATCGCCAAGAACGAGAAGTTGAGTTTCACGTTGCGTGAGGCTCGTGAGCACATCGCCAATCTTCGTGACGAGGTCGACAAGTTGTCGCAGCCTCCGTCGGCGTACGGCATCGTCGTCGGTCGCAACGACGACGGAACGATCGACGTTCTCGCGAGTGGTCGCAAGATGCGGGTCAACGTGCACCCCGAGATCGACATCGACGTGGTCGATCTCGGCGCCGAGGTCGTGCTCAACGAGAGCCTGAACGTCGTGATGGTTCGTTCGCCCGAAGGAGTCGGTGACGTCGTCACGATCAAGGAAGTCCTCGAGGACGGTGTGCGAGCCATCGTGGTCGGTCGAGCCGACGAGGAGATGGTCTGCGAATTCGCCGATTCGCTCCGGGGAGCCCGACTGAGGGCCGGTGATTCCGTGCGGCGCGACGCTCGCTCACAGATGCTGATCGAGAAGTTGCCTCGCCCCGAGGTCGACGAACTCCTGCTCGAAGAGGTGCCCGACATCAGTTACGGCGACATCGGGGGTCTCGACACGCAGATCGAACAGATCGCCGACGCCGTCGAACTGCCGTTCCTGCACCAGGACCTCTTCGCCGAGTACCGGTTGCCGGCTCCGAAGGGGATCCTTCTCTACGGTCCGCCGGGTTGCGGCAAGACCCTGATCGCCAAGGCGGTGGCCAACAGCCTGGCCCGCAAGGTCGCCGCGGCGACCGGCGACGAGAAGGGTCGGAGTTACTTCATCAACATCAAGGGCCCCGAGTTGCTCAACAAGTACGTCGGGGAGACCGAACGCCAGATCCGTCTCGTGTTCCAACGGGCCCGTGAGAAGAGCGAAGAGGGTTGGCCGGTCATCGTGTTCTTCGACGAGATGGATTCGATGTTCCGCACCCGTGGAACGGGAATCTCCTCCGACATGGAATCGACGATCGTGCCGCAACTCCTGGCCGAGATCGACGGTGTCGAGGGTCTGCGCAACGTGATCGTGATCGGAGCGACCAACCGCGAGGACCTCATCGATCCGGCGATCCTGCGTCCGGGCCGACTCGACGTGAAGATCAAGATCGAGCGACCGTCCTCGGCCGCGGCCCGACAGATCTTCTCGCGCTACCTCTCGACCGATCTGCCCTTGTCGGAGAGCGAAGTCACCGCGGCTGGATCGGTCGAGGCGGCCGTTTCGGCGATGATCGACGCAACGGTCGCCGAGATGTATCACGACGGGCCGACCAACCGATTCCTCGAAGTCACCTACGCCAACGGCGACAAAGAGGTGCTCTTCTACCGAGACTTCGCATCGGGCGCCATGATCGAGAACGTCGTGCGTCGGGCCAAGAAGGTGGCGATCAAACGCTTCATCAGTGGCGGTGAGCGCGGCGTGTCGACCCAGGATCTCCTCGACTCGATCCGGCAGGAGTTCCGAGAGCACGAAGACCTGCCGAACACGACCAATCCCGACGATTGGGCCAAGATCTCGGGCAAGAAGGGCGAGCGGATCGTGTTCATTCGCACTCTGGTGGAGGAGGGTCGCGCATCGGCCGGACTCGCCGGCGGTCGCGCCATCGAACGCACCGCGACGGGCCAGTACCTGTAGCGCTCATGGCCCTGGCGAAGGTCTGCGGAATCGAAACCGAGTACGGCATCATCGTGAAAGGTGCCGACCCCAATCCGGTGGCGGCGTCGTCGGTCCTCATCAACGCCTACGTGACGTCGGTGACTCGTCGCATCGACTGGGACTTCGTCGACGAGCATCCGGGCAACGACGCTCGCGGTTTCTCATGGGAGGATTCGTTGCCGCCCGAAGTCGAGCCGCAATTGGTGAATGCGGTTCTGACGAACGGGTCGCGTTATTACGTCGACCACGCACATCCCGAGATCTCGACGCCGGAATGCCGCACTCCGTCGCAGGCCCTCTTGTACGACCGAGCGGCCGAGGAGATCGTGCGCTCCTCGATGCAACTCGTCCGGTCGTACCTGCCAGCCGAGGCCGAGATCGTCCTGTACAAGAACAACAGCGACGGCAAGGGGAACAGTTACGGCTGTCACGAGAACTATCTCCTCGATCGAGCGGTTCCCTTCGGGCGGCTGGTCTCCGAGATCACCCCGCACTTCGTCACCCGTCAGGTGTTCACCGGAGCCGGGAAAGTGGGTTGTGAACATCCAGCTTTCTCGCCCCCCGACGTTCCGTTCCAGATCAGTCAGCGAGCCGATTTCTTCGAGGAGGAAGTCGGTCTCGAGACGACGTTGAAACGACCGATCGTCAACACGCGCGACGAGCCCCATTGCGATCCGCTCAAGTATCGGCGGCTCCACGTGATCGTCGGCGACGCGAATCTCTCCGAAGTCGCGACGTTCCTCAAACTCGGAACGACGGCGATCGTTCTCGCCATGATCGAGGACGGGGCGATCAGTCGCGATCTCACGTTGGCCGATCCGGTCACGGCTGTTCGGCAGGTCAGTCACGATCCGACACTGCGCCAGACGGTCGCCCTGCGAACCGGCGAACGCATGACTGCGCTCGACGTGCAGTGGGCACTGTACGAGATGGCCGAGCGATATGCGGCTCGAGACGGGCTCGAATGTCTGGGTGGCGACGGACCTCTCGTTCTCTCCCGTTGGCACGAAGTCCTCTCCGGTCTGTCGTCCGATCCGCTCTCGGTGGCCTCGGTCGTCGATTGGGTGGCCAAGAAGAGGCTCGTCGACGCCTTCGCCGAGCGACACGGTCTTGGTACTTACGACGCACGCACCAAAGCTCTCGATCTGCAGTACCACGACATGCGGGCCGAGAAGTCGATCGCTCGACGGGTCGGTCTCGAAACGGTGTGCCTCGACGACGACGTGCGACGGGCGATGACCGAACCTCCGTCGGACACCCGCGCCTATTTCCGCGGACGGGTGCTGGCCCGCTGGCCCGAGAGCGTGGTGGCGGCGAACTGGGACAGCATCGTGTTCGACGTGGGTCGGGACCCGCTGCGTCGGGTGCCCATGATGGAGCCGTTGCGGGGTACCCGAGAGTTGGTGGGTGATCTGGTGGAGAACAGTGCCGACGTGACCGAGTTACTGGCTCGGCTCGGTGACTGACGATGTGAAAGCACCGGTCCCCTGGCAGGATGAGAGGGGAGGCGTCCATGGCTGAGCGAATCCAACGATCGAAGAACACCGGTGACCGGGAGACCTCGCGAGACGAGAGCGTGGCGCCCGATGCCACGACGGCCCAGGGTGAGCGTCTGAAGGCCGAGATGGACGACATCCTCGACGAGATCGACGACGTGCTCGAGACCAACGCCGAGGACTTCGTGAAGTCGTACATCCAAAAGGGTGGTGAGTGAGGAGTGAAAGTTCCTCTCTTCGGACCCGATCACGATCCCGGGAGCAGCTTCACCGAATTGTTGCGAACGGTGGGTGTCGACCCCTTCGCGGCCGTGGAAGGCGCACCGCGGGTCGACCTCGCTCCGCACGCCACGACCGTTCTCGCACTGCGCTTCCGCGACGGCGTGGTGATGGCCGGCGACCGCCGCGCCACCATGGGTCACCGCATCTCCAATCGAGAGATGGAAAAAGTCGTTCCGGCCGATCGCCACAGTGGTGTCGCCATCTCGGGGACGGCGGGTGTTGCCATGGAGATGATCAAGCTCTTTCAGTTGCAGCTCGAGCACTACGAGAAGCTCGACGGTCGTCCGATCAGCCTCGAGGGCAAGGCCAACCAACTGTCACAGATGGTCAAGTCGAATCTCGGTGCGGCCATGCAGGGTCTGGCCGTCGTGCCGATCTTCGCCGGATACGACCCGTTGCGTCGCACCGGGCGACTCTGGGATTTCGACGTGACGGGTGGTCGTTACGAGGAGCGCGAGTTCGTGGCCACTGGTTCGGGGGGCGGGCCGGCGTCCACCGTGTTGAAGGTGGGCTATCGCCCCAATCTCTCGGCCGACGAAGCGGTCGTTCTCGCGTGTCGCGCGCTCTTCGAAGCTGCCGACGTCGATGCCGCGACGGGTGGCCCCGACGTGCTGCGCGGCATCTACCCGGTCGTGGCGGCGATCGACGCCGACGGATGGCGGCGCATCGACGACGAGCCGCTGCGGGACGTCTTTGCTCGGCTCGCCGACGAGCAGCGTGCATCACGGGAGGTGCCCTCATGAACATGCCGTTCTACGTGGCCCCCGAGCAGATGATGAAGGATCGGGCCGACTATGCGCGCAAAGGAATCGCGCGCGGTCGAGCGATGGTCGCTGCTCAGTACGTCGACGGAATTCTTCTCGTCGCCGAGAATCCGTCCAACACCCTTCGCAAGATCAGCGAGATCTACGACCGGATCGCCTTCGCCGGCGTCGGCAAGTACAACGAATTCGATCAACTCCGACGTTTCGGTGTGCGCAATGCCGATGTGAAGGGTTACGCGTACTCGCGCGACGACGTCGAGGCGCGCAGTCTGGCCAACGACTACGCCCAGATCCTCGGGCAGACCTTCACCCATGAACTGAAGCCGCTCGAAGTGGAGATCCTGGTCGCCGAAGTCGGCGCGACCTCGTCCGATGATCAGTTGTTCCACATCCTGTACGACGGAACCCTCGTCGACGAGACGGGTACGAGTGTCCTCGGCGGCGATGCCGAAGCAATCGCCGAACGGCTGTCACGCACGTGGTCGGCCGATCTTCCGCTCGAACGGGCCTTGTCCGTCGCAGTGGCCGCCCTGACCGGCCCCGACCGCCAGCTGACCGCTGACGACTTCGAGGTCGCGGTTCTTTCGCGTGGCAACGGTCGGCGGTGTTTCGCACGGCTCGACGACGAGCGGGTCGCCGCCCTCATGTCGTCCTGAGCGCACGGCGTCGACACGGACGATCGTCCGAGGACTAGGTTGCCCCCATGGAGCGGCGCATCTTCGGGCTCGAGAACGAGTACGGAGTCACCTGCACGTTGCGTGGTCAGCGTCGTCTGAGTCCCGACGAAGTCGCTCGCTATCTGTTCCGCAAGGTCGTCTCGTGGGGTCGAAGTTCCAACGTGTTCCTCGAGAACGGGTCGCGCCTGTACCTCGACGTCGGCTCGCACCCGGAATACGCGACTGCGGAATGCGACTCGATCTACGAAACCGTCGTGCACGACAAAGCCGGGGAGCGAATCCTCGAGTCCCTCGCCGCGTCGGCCGAGGAGAGGTTGCGCGAAGAGGGGATCCGCGGGACGGTGTACCTCTTCAAGAACAACACCGACTCGGCCGGCAACAGCTACGGATGTCACGAGAACTACCTGACCAGTCGAGCCGACGACGGCTCGCGTCACGGCGAGGTGTTGATCCCGTTCCTCGTGAGTCGGCAGATCTTCACCGGGGCGGGCAAGATCGTGCAGACGGCACGGGGGCCGGTGTATTCGATCACACAGCGCGCCGACCACATCTGGGAGACCATGTCGTCGGCCACCACACGGAGCCGACCGATCATCAACACTCGAGACGAACCGCACGCCGATGCCGAGCGCTATCGGCGTCTGCACGTGATCGTGGGCGACTCGAACATGAGCGAGTACACCACGTTCCTGAAGATCGGCTCGACGGCCTGTCTGTTGAGAATGCTGGAGGATCCCAAGGTCGTCCTGCGTGACATGACGCTTGAGAATCCGATCCGGGCGATTCGCGACATCAGTCACGATCCCACGTGCCGTCGCACGGTGGTGCTGGCGAACGGCCGCGAGGTGTCGGCTCTCGACATTCAGCGCGAATATCTCGATCGGGCGCTCCGTTACGCCGACACGAAGGGATTCCCACCCCTCGAACAACGTGCTCTCGAGATGTGGGAGCACTGCGTCTCGACCATCGAGAACGATCCGCTCAAACTCGATCGCGAGATCGACTGGGTCGTGAAATGGAATCTCATCGAGTCGTACCGGGAGCGCCACGGTCTGTCGTTGGGCGATCCGAGAGTCCAACTGATCGATCTTCAGTACCACGACATCGACACTCGACGCGGTCTCTTCTACAAACTGCAGGATCGTGGCATGGTCGAGCGGATGTGCACCGACGCCGACATCGAAACAGCGGTCTCCGAGCCTCCGCAGAACACGCGGGCCCGACTGCGCGGCGAGTTCATCCGGGCCGCGAAGGAGAAGAAGCGCGACTACACGGTCGACTGGGTGCATCTGAAATTGAACGATCAGGCCCAGCGCACCGTTCTCTGCAAGGACCCGTTCCGAAGTCGGGACGAACGTGTCGAGAAGCTCATCGCCTCCCTCTGATGATCGTTCCGATACCGTGACGGGAGTGGATCCCGGA
>JBEDFW010000115.1:0-10997 GCA_041174985.1 Actinomycetota bacterium
GCGGCGGTCAGCGTGAGCGGTCCGATCGAACGCCTGTCGACACAACCCGGCCGACGATTCGGCTCTCAGGTGGTCCGCGCCGCGGTCGAACTCGAGGACTCTCTCGTCTGACCCGTCGCCCCGCGTGGAGGGCAGTCTCCACACTCGGGCATGCCCGTTCATCCCTCCACCTCTTTGTCCTTGCGCGTCGCTCAGTGGGTCGACGCCGATCTCGACGAATCCCTCGACGACACGCTTCGTTATCGGGCGTCGCGTGTGTTCGCCGTGCGAGAGAGCGAACGCGGATTCTCGCGCGAACTCGTCGACTGCGACGCCGATCCGTACGCTCTCATCGATCGTGTCCCGCCGTCGGTCGACTTCGATGCCGCCTGTCTCGTGATGACCGGTTGGATGACGCGGATCGACGACCCCGAATCGGACGACCCCGAATCGGACGTCGACGAGTCGGAGGATGCGACCGATGAAGGTCGCTATCGCGTTCGGCTGGCCGCGGCGGTGTCCGACGACGGAGTCGCGGTCGTCGTGCGACGTTGGGAGGGTGGTGAATGGTCCGATTCGTTCGCCGACGGTGGTGAAGGGATGTTCCCTCAGGCGTTGCGGGCGTGGTGGTCGAAGATCGACGAGGTCAGAAAGTCGCCAGAAGGTCGACCACGATGATCACGTCGGTTTCGGCCGGTAGACCGATCTGAGTCTGCCCTTCGGCTCCCCAGGCCTCGAGGAACGGCACGTGGATCTGACGTCGTCCACCCACCTTCATCCCCTCGATTCCCTCGATCAGACCCGGCAGTGAACCACCCTCGGTGAGTTCGAAGCTGAGCGGCTCGGGTGATTCCCACGTGCTCGCGACTTCTTCACCGGTATCGGCGCGGAATCCGAGCAGATGCAACACGACCTTGCTGCCCGCTTCGGCGGCGGCGCCGGTTCCTTCGACCAGATCGGTCACGATCAAATCGTCGACGTTCTCGGAGGTTTCGACCGTGATCGTCGGGCGATCACTCGCATCGACGGCCGGCACCACGGCGATCATGTCGACGACGAAGGAGATGGCCGAGTTCGGCGGGATGGCTTCCCCGGCTCCGCGCTCGCCGTACGCGAGATCGGCGGGAATGTCGAGTTGGCGTCGACCACCGGCTTGCATGCCGACCAGTCCCTGATCCCATCCGGGAATCACCATGCCCTGACCGAGCGTCACGACGAACGGATCGCTGCCGTAGTTGCCGTCGAAGCGCGTGCCATCGGCGCTCAGCACGCCCACGTAGTTCACGAAGACGGTGTCGCCCTCGGCGGCCGCCGGACCTTCTCCGACGGTCACGTCGGTGATCACGAGTTCGGTCGGAATCGACTCCGGCAGAGCGACCTCGGGTTCTTCGGCGTCGAGGATGGGGTCGTCGACGAGAGTGATCTCACCGACGGTGTCGTCGGGTGACGACGACTCCGATGACGAATCGTCTCCTCCACATGACGCGAGGACGAGAGCAACGGCGGCGAGAACGGCGACAGAGGAACGCTTCGACATTCCGGCGACACTACTGGCGAGGTCGGTCGGGCGTGTGACGCGAGGCCATCCAGCGCGCCTCGAGCTCACCGAGTTCGGTGGAGGGTTCGCGGCCGGCGAAGGGCCACAACTCCTCGGCGATGCGCCGGTAATTGCCGCGGGCGCCGAGTTCTCCGAGGATGGCGTAGAGACCGAGATTGATGCGCTGGATGAACACGAAGGCCTTGGGAACTGTGGCGTACTGCGCGATCGGACTGCTGCGATCGAAAGTGTGTCGAACGATCCCACTCGCGTAGGTGGGAGTCCACGTGATCTCCCGATCCGCCGACACCGGCTCGTAGAAGCGCCCGAAGTAACGGCCGACGTCGTCGGTCGACACCGGAGCATCGAGTTGCAGCATTCCGGAGTTCTCGAGAACTCCTCGGAAAGCGGGGACGTCGCCGTCGTAGGCAGCGGAGCGCACCATGGCGATGAAAGTGGCCATCTCGTCGTCGGTGAAGTGCTTCACCAGTCCGAAGTCGAGGAAGCTCACGGTTCCGTCCTCGTGGAACAAATAGTTTCCAGGGTGCGGATCGCCGTTGAACTTGTGCATCCCGTAGAGGCTGCGGAACACGAAGCGGAAGAGGGTCTCGCCCACACGGTCGCGGAATTCCTGATCCTGTTCCTTCACCCACGACCACGAGTGACCGGCGACGAGCTCGGTGGTGAGTACGCGGTGGGTCGACAGGTCGTGGAAGACACGCGGGACCTTGATGAACGGATGACCGGCGAACCAATCGGCGAAGATCGTCTGGTTGCGTGCCTCACGTGTGTAGTCGAGTTCTTCGCGGATGCGAACCTTGACCTCGTCGACCATCTCGGACGGGTCGAGCCCACTGAAGCCTTGCTGCAGAAGGAAGCCGAGGAGGTCGGCGTTGCGCAGGTCGGAGTCGATCGCCTGATCCACACCGGGGTACTGAACCTTCACGGCGACGGCTCGCTCCGTGCCGTCGACGAGAACGACGGCACGGTGAACCTGTCCGATTGATGCCGCCGCCAACGGAACGGGATCCCACTCGACGAACACACGATCGGGCGATGCACCCAACTCGCGTTCGATCACCTCGGCGGCCAGATCAGCCGACATCGGCGGAGCACTCGACTGCAACTGCGAGAGTGCAGCTCGCACCGGCGCCGGGAGACCCTCGTCGAGGTAGCTCGCCATCTGCCCGAGCTTCATGAGGGCACCCTTCATGTCGCCCAGACGTTCGCTCACCTGACGAGCCGACTTGAGTTCGGTTTCGTGGTCGATCTCGACACGACGTTCGGCCGAGGCGAAGACCTTGCGGGCCGACGCCGACGCATAGGTCGTGCCGACCTTGAGTCCGAGCCGCGCCAATTCGCCGTTGCGCGCGAAGAACGAACCGCGGCTGATCGCCGATCCGTCGGCGGGTCGACGACGCATCAGCCACGTGACACCCAGGGTCGTGACGGCGAGAACCACGAGACGACGGAGCCACTTCATGCGATTGTTTCCTTCACCGAATGCTCACGACGTCACGCGAGCGGCCGCCCGGCGACGGACGGAATGAACACCGTCGACGATGAACTGCGACATTCGGTCGGCATGAGCCACGATCGCGTCGTGCTCGGCATCGATTCGCACCGCCTCGGCGTCGGGGATGCGGGTGTAGAGATCGAGTTGTCGATAGGTGGGAATGACCGGGTCACGAAGTGTGACGACGTGCGCGGTCGGAACGTCGATCTCGTGCAGCCATTCGGTGGCCGAGAACGAACCGATGGCATGACCGGCCTCGAGCACCATGCGCCAGTCGTGCAGTTCGACCTGGCTGATGGCCCATGATCCCCATTTGTCGGCCTTGCGACGAAGGAAGACGCGTTCGGTGATCCACTCCTTGGTGTTCGACGGTGTGAGTCGGGCGAGAGCCCCGAGACCGGTGAGGCCCAGAAAACTCATGCGCTCGGCTCGGCTGTGCGAGAAACTGCCGGCGGTCGCGCACAGCACGAGTCCGTCGACGACGGGTCGATGGCGTCGCCACATGAGCAGAGCGATCGGTCCACCCATCGAGTAACCGACCGGAATCACCGATCCGAGTTTCAGTTCCTCCACGAGGCAAGCCGCATCGTCGGCGCAGTCTGCGAGACGGAACGGTTTGCGCGTGCGGATTCCGAGTCCGTGGCCACGATGGTCGAGTGCGACGACACGAAAATGCCGTCCGAGTGATTCGTAGACACCGAACCAGTTGAGATCGGCCGTGGCCGTCCAGCCGTGCAGCAACAGAACCGTCGGGGCATCGGGGGACGGGCCGGGGAGTTCGCGGACGAACGTGGTGCCACGTCCTGGTAGTTCGATCGTCCGGCCGGGAGGCAGATCGGGAACACCGTGCAGGTCAGTCAAGGCGGGTCACTCGAGGGGCAGATCGCTCACGGTGGATCAGGGAAGTTCGACGCTGATGACGACGACCGAGAGTTCGTGGCCGTTGGGGGTGGTGTACGAACACGTCTCGTTCACGCGTTTTCCGTTGATGGCCTTGCCGAGTGCCGACTCCGGAGTCATCGTCGCCGCACCTTCGTACTGCTCCTCGTGAGATCCGAGGTAGTAGGTCTCGGGTTCGTCGCCGTCGATCGACAGCGTGACGAGCTTGCCCGGACCCACGATGTCGCCGTCGTCGGCCTCGACGAGTTCGAAGTTCTCGAGGATCGATTCGAGATGACGAATCCGTCCCTCCATGTGGCCCTGCTCGTCCTTGGCCGCGTGGTAGTCGCCGTTCTCGGAGAGGTCGCCGAGTTCACGCGCCCGCTCGATCTTCTCGGCCACTTCGATCCGGCCACGCGTGGTCAGGTCGAGGTGTTCGGCCTGCAGGCGCTCGAGAGCGGTACGAGTGAGGTGATGAACCTTGCCCATGCCCGAAAGGGTAACGGTGCATTCGGGGGCCTGACGTGGCGGGACAGGATGAATGTCCGGGGCTGCGCCCTACGCTGGAGCACCGTGACACAGACGACTTCCAAGACGCACAAGATCGCCGTGATCGGTGGAGACGGAATCGGACCCGAAGTGACGGCGGTCGCACTCGACGTCGTGCGCGCCTCCGGGGTCTCGCTCGCGACCACCGACTTCGACCTCGGTGGTGCGCGGTATCTGCGGGACGGCGAGATCCTCTCCGATGCCACGTTGGATTCACTGCGTGCCTTCGACGCCATTCTTCTCGGAGCGGTCGGGACGCCTGACGTGCCTCCCGGCGTCATCGAACGCGGACTTCTGTTGAAGATGCGCTTCGAACTCGACCTGTACGTGAATCAGCGACCTTTCGTCGGTACGGCACCCGGCCACTCCGTTCCGCACGACTTCATCGTGATTCGCGAGAACACCGAGGGCCCGTACGTCGGTGAAGGTGGCGTGCTTCGGCGTGGCACGCCCCACGAAGTCGCGACGCAGGGGAGTGTCAACACGCGCATGGGTGTCGAGCGTTGCATCCGGTACGCGTTCGAACTCGCGGCGAAGCGTGATCGCAAACACGTCACTCTCGTTCACAAGACGAACGTGCTCACCTTCGCCGGGAACCTGTGGGAGCGCACCTTTCACGAAGTGGCGGCCGAGTACCCGCAGGTCGGCACGGCGTACAACCATGTCGACGCCGCCTGCATCTATTTCGTGCAGGATCCTCATCGCTACGACGTGATCGTCACCGACAACTTGTTCGGCGACATCCTCACCGACCTCGGTGGAGCCGTGTCGGGCGGTATCGGGCTCGCTTCGTCGGCCAACCTCAATCCGGCTCGTACCGGACCGAGCATGTTCGAACCGGTGCACGGTTCGGCTCCCGACATCGTGGGCACGGGCAAGGCCAACCCGACCGCGGCCGTTCTGTCGGCGGCGCTCATGCTCGATTTCCTCGGCGAATCGGCGGCCGCCGATCGCATTCGTGCGGCATGCGCCGACCCCGTGTCCGGCTCCACCACCGAGATCGGGCGCATCATCGCCTCACGAATCTCCGGCTGATCTCCGATCCACCTCAACTAGTCTCGTCGTCACGCCCTCGAAACGGAGTAGAAGATGCCCACGCTGATCCCGACACCCAAGATCTGGATGAACGGCGAACTCGTCGACTGGGACAAGGCGCAGGTGCACGTACTCACGCACACCCTGCATTACGGCACCGGAGTCTTCGAAGGCATTCGTGCCTACGAGACCGACAAGGGCACCGCGATCTTCCGTCTCACCGAACACATCGAGCGGCTCTTCCGCAGCGCGCACATTCTCGGCATGCCCATGCCGTATTCGGTCGACGAATTGGTGCAGGCCACCAAGGACACCGTCGCCTCCACTGGTCTGCCGTCGTGTTACGTGCGCCCGATCGCGTACTACGGATACGGCGAGATGGGTCTCAACACTCTGCCGTGCAAGGTCGACGTGGCCATCGCGTGCTGGCCGTGGGGCGCTTACCTCGGCGACGACGCTCTCACCAAGGGCGTGCGCATGAAGATCTCGTCCTGGACGCGTCACGATCACAACACGATGCCGCCGGCCGCCAAGACCGTCGGCAACTACGTCAACTCGTCACTCGCCAAGGTCGAGGCGTTGCGGGCCGGATACGACGAGGCGATCATGCTGGCGCCCAACGGTCTCGTGGCCGAATGCACCGGTGAGAACATCTTCGTGAAGCGCAACGGAATCGTGCTCACGCCGCCGCTGTCGGCCGGAGCCCTGGAGGGCATCACTCAGCACACGGTCATGACGCTCGCTCGCGATCTCGGAATCGACATGCGAGTCGACAACATCGCCCGTAGCGACCTCTACATCGCCGACGAGATCTTCGTGTGCGGTACCGCTGCCGAAGTCAGCGCCGTGCGATCGGTCGACGATCGTGACGTGCCGTGCCCGGGTCCGGTCACCACGCAGATCGGCCAGCTGTACGGTCGAGTCGTGCGCGGCCAGGAGCCCAAGTACCAATCGTGGTGCGAACTGGCCAAGTGAAGAGTTGCGGGTGAGCGCCTCTCACCCCACTCACGTCGAACGTCGGTGATCAGGCGAGGTCGCGTCGTCGGGCGGCGAGCCCACCCAGACACTCGAAGGCCAGTCGATGGGCCACGTTCACGGTGAGTTCGCTCACGTCGTAGGCCGGCGCGACTTCCACGATGTCGACACCGACAACGTGGTGGCGACGACAGATCTCGCGAACCATGCGTAACAGGTCGGCGGCCACGATTCCCCCGGGCTCGGGGGTTCCGGTACCCGGCGCGTACGACGGATCGAGGCAATCGACGTCGATCGACAGATACAGGTGATCGGCCATCGACGAGGCGTGAGTCAGGGCGTCACTCATGACGGCGACGAAACCACGCTCCCAGATCTCCTGCATGGTGAACCATCGCATGCCGCGAGACGCCATCCAGTCGAACACCTCCTTCGGAGGCCAGTAACCACGCAGACCCACTTGGACGAAATGAGTCCCAGGCACCGCACCACTCTCGATGAGGCGACGCATCGGTGTGCCATGACTCAGAAGATTCCCATCGACTCGATCGGCGGTGTCGGCGTGCGCGTCGAAGTGCACGATGCCAACCGTGCCGTGCCCGTACACGTCGGCGACCGCGGTGGCCGACGGGAGAGTGACGGAGTGGTCACCGCCGAGCACGATCGGAACGATGTGACGAGACGCGACCTCGTGAACGCGTCGACGAATGTTGAGGTGACTCGTTTCGGTGTCGCCGTGCGGGCAGTGTGCGTCACCGAAATCGACCACCTCGAGATAATCGAAGATCTCGATGTCGAGATCCATGTGATACGTGCCCGGCTCGTAGGCGAGGGTCCGGATCGCCCGCGGACCGAATCGAGCTCCGGGGCGATTGGTGGTCGAGAGATCGAAAGGCGCGCCGACGATCGCAACGTCGGGTCGCCACGCATCGAGTTGGTCGGCGTCTGTGAGGAAAGGGCGCTGACCGAACGTCGACAAACCGCCGAACGCGTAACCGAGATCCAGTTGCTCGCGCATTCCCGGAGTGAGGTCACGTCGTGGTTCGGTCACGCGGTCACGCTAACGAGAATCGACGAAGCGAGAGGTCAGACATGCGAGAGCCCCGGGCGGTGCAGCCGGCGCAGGCGCTCCACCCGGGGCTCCCAGGTCGGAGGATCCACCCGTTCACGCGAACCGGTTGTTACCGTTTCGGCGCTCACTTGCTCGCTCGTCGGAGTTGCCCCCGGCGGGCGAGTTCCATGTCCGGCCGTCGCAGTCTCCTGCGCCACCGTCGTGGAGTCCCCCTCCCCGAACCGCTCGTCGTCGTGTCCCTAGTCAGGTAGTCGGGTCCTCCCCCTACCCGGCGGTGGACAACACCGTCGAACGTGTCGGTGGGGACACTTTCGTACCCCGAAAAGCCCTGGTCAAGGGGTATTTCGGTCGTCCACACCGTTATCCACCGAATTTCTCGTCGATCCACAACTGGCTCCCCGTTCACCCACAA
The DNA here is from genome assembly GCA_041174985.1 of Actinomycetota bacterium. Taxonomy (GTDB): domain Bacteria; phylum Actinomycetota; class Acidimicrobiia; order Acidimicrobiales; family Ilumatobacteraceae; genus Casp-actino8. The sequence goes on from JBEDFW010000115.1 coordinate 7,955, forward strand.
GACGTCCACAGTTCGTCCACAAGGGGATCGGGCTGGTTGACGCACCGGCGGAGAACCGGTTGACTGAGGAGCGATGAACGCCGCACTCGTCTCGATCATCATTATCCGGTAGCGCACGAGGTTCTCTCGTGCGCCGACGCCGCCCACCGGGCGGCGTTTTCGTTTCTCCGGACGAATTCGGCGCGATCCACTCTCCACGCAACACGACAACACGAACGGAAACACCATGAGCGACATGATCGAAGTGTTCGACACCACGTTGCGCGACGGCCTTCAGGTCGAAGGCGTCTCGGCGACGGTGGAAGACAAGCTCCGCATCGCCGAGCAACTCGACTACCTCGGCGTGCACTTCATCGAAGGCGGTTGGCCCGGCGCCAATCCGAAGGACATCGAGTTCTTCGCCCGTGCCGCCACCGAACTTCGTCTGTCGACCAGCACACTCGTCGCATTCGGATCGACCCGTCGCCCGCGGGGCAAGGTCGACGACGACGCGACATTGCGTCACCTGATCGACGCCGGCACGAGCGCCGTGTGCATCGTCGCCAAGAGTTGGGACTATCACGTTCTCAACGCCCTCCAGACCACCCTCGACGAAGGTGAGGCGATGATTGCCGACTCGGTCGAGTTCCTGGTGGGTCATGGTCGAAGGGTCCTGGTGGACATGGAGCACTTCTTCGACGGTTTCAAGCGCAATCAGGAGTTCGCGCTGCGCGCGATCGAGGCGGCCGTCGTGAAGGGCGCCAGCCATCTCGTGCTGTGCGACACCAACGGAGGAAGTCTTCCGCACGAAGTGCAAGACATCGTCACCGTCGTCAATCGCCACGTGGGCAACGACGTCACGATCGGCATCCACTGCCATGACGACACTGGTTGCGCGGTCGCCAACTCGATGGCGGCCGTCCTCGCCGGAGCCCGTCACGTGCAAGGAACTCTCAACGGTCTCGGCGAGCGCACGGGTAACACCAATCTCACCACCGTCATCCCCAACCTCCAGTTGAAGCTCGGCTACGCATGTCTGCCCGAAGGACACCTCGAGCGCCTGACGGCCGTGAGCAACCACGTCGCCGAAGTGCTCAATCGTCCTCTCAATCCGCAGGCTCCCTACGTGGGTTCCTCGGCCTTCGCTCACAAGGCCGGCTTGCACGTCAGTGCGATCGCCCGGGCCAAGGACGCGTACGAACACGTCGACCCCGATCTCGTGGGTAACGGCACTCGCTTCGTCGTGAGTGAGATGGCCGGTCGCGCCACCATCACCATGAAGGCCGACGAACTCGGTCTCGAGATGGATGGTCCGGCGATCAATCAGGTCATCGACGATCTGAAGCGTCTCGAACACGAGGGCTACCACTTCGAAGCGGCCGATGCCTCGCTCGAATTGCTCATGCGTCGAGCCACTGGCTGGGAACAGAATTTCTTCCGAGTCGAGAGCATGCGAGTCATCACCGACGAGACGACGGCGGGTGATTTCACCACCGAAGCCACCGTCAAGGTGTGGGTGGGCAACGACGCGTCGGCGGCGCGCCACGTGCACACTGCCGAAGGCAATGGACCGGTCAATGCGATCGACACGGCGCTACGTGCGGCGGTACAAGGCGCCTACCCGCAGCTCGCCAAGGTCCACCTCACCGACTACAAGGTCCGCATCCTCGACGGTGCCACGGCAACTGGCGCCGTGACGCGTGTGCTGCTCGACGCGACCGACGGTGAGCGCTCGTGGACGACCATCGGTGTGAGCACCAACATCATCGAGGCCTCGTGGCGCGCCCTCGAGGAGTCGCTCGTCTACGGATTGCTCCATACGTCGGTCTGACGTCGAGCAACCTCACCAACTACGATTCGGACATGGCCGCTCCGCGTTTCGCTCCCACGCCCGTCAACGACGTCGTTCGCACCTACGCGTCACCCGACGTCGTGCCGGCACCGTGGTCTCCCGATCGCCCGGCCGATCTCGATGCCGGGCAACCCTCGGGTGAGCGGCTCGGGTATCAAGGGCCCGATCAGGGCTACGGCCTCACCCTTGCTCGCCGGTTCCGCGATCGACTGCACGTCGGTGAACTCCACGCCGATGACGCGATCCGCGGTTGTCTCCACATCGCATTGCGACGGGCGTCCTTGTTCGGTCGAGCACCCGTGATTCACGATCTCACCATCGCCTTCACCATGTGGGGCTTTCTCGATCCGAATCCGCCGGCCGATCTCGTGACGCGACGCGTCGAACTCTTCGAAGGTGTCGGCCACGTACATCACTACAAAGAAGCCCGGGCCATCGTCGACGTAGTGCCCGAATCGACCCTCCGCAGCACCCCAGCGCAGGTCGCGTCGCAGTACCCCTCTCAGTGGCGTGCGCTGACCGGCGCGTGACACACGCGTTCCCGATGGCGCGAACTCGGTGGGTCACTTAGCCTGTCGTTCGTGACCGACTACCGCGCTCCTCTCGACGACATCGACTTCGTGCTCAACCGGGTCTGCGGACTCGACCGCATCCTTCAGATGCCTGGTTTCACCGCGGCCGATCCGTCGGTGGTCCGTGACCTGCTCGCCGAGGCGGCTCGATTCATGGAAGAAAAGGTGGCTCCGCTCAATCGGGTGGGTGACACGTTCGGGGTGCGCCGCAACGACGACGGGAGCATCACCACCGCGCCAGGTTTCCGTGAGGCGTATCAGGCCTACGTGAACGCCGGATGGGGAGCGGTGCCTTTCGACGAGGGTTACGGCGGGGGTGGATTCCCGTGGATGATCGGCATCGCGATGCAGGAGATGATGACGGCGGCCAACATGGCCTTCTCGATGTGTCCGTTGCTCACGCAAGGTGCGATCGACGCCATCGCTCACCACGGCAGCGAAGAGCAGAAGATGACGTATCTGCCCAAGATGATCACCGGTGAATGGACCGGAACGATGAATCTCACCGAGCCCGATGCGGGAAGCGACGTCGGAGCGGTGCGTACCCGAGCCATTCGCCAGTCCGACGGTTCGTATCTGATCACCGGCACCAAGATCTACATCTCGTTCGGCGAACACGACATGGCCGAGAACATCATCC
>JBEDFW010000116.1:0-3316 GCA_041174985.1 Actinomycetota bacterium
CGAGAGATGTTGTCGACGATCGCTGCACCATCGAAGTCGGTGCCGTCGTGGAACTTCACGCCAGCGCGAGCGGTGATGCGCCACTCGGTGTAGTCGTCGTTCGATGTCACCGACTCGGCGAGGTACGGGTGCGGCACGTTGTCCGAGCCCGGGATCATGAGCGAGTCGTACACGGTACGGGCGACCATGTGACACGACACAGCGCACACCATGGCGGCCGGGGTCCAGGGCGACGAAGTGTCGGCCTCGAGGCCCATCACCAATTTGCCACCCGGTACGGGTGTGTCGTCTTCGGCCGGTGGCTGTGTGGCCGGAGCCGGTGCCGTGGTTTCGGCCGGTGCCGACGTTTCGTCGCTTCCGCCTCCACCGCTCGACGATCCGCCGTCGTCACCACCACACGCTGCGGCCAACAGACCGAGCGTGACGGCAACGGCGCCGATCAGAACGCCAGGACGACGCCTGGCGCGTGACGCTGATTTCACGTGTTCCCCCCTTGTCATGCGATGTCCCGGTCGGCACATCGACCTTGCTCGTCGCGGAAACGGGGGCCAAGGATCGACCAGCGACCCCCCTCGCCGGTAGACGAGTGTCAATCTAGTTGACCTGGCCCTCGGGTCAAGGAGGTCGCGGGAATGTTCACCGGGTCGACACACGGGGCAACATGAGTGAGTGGATCACCCGTGGCGTCTTCGACCGAACGGGCTCGAGGTCCCTCGACCCGAGCGTCTTCCACCCTCTGACCGCCACCGGGATCAGATTCTCGCCGCCCATGGCGAGGCCCTGGGTCGGGGAGCGGCCACCTACCGAGACCCGATTTCGGGCCTCTCGGTGTTCACGGCGAAGTTCCTGGCCGATCGTGGCTACTGCTGCGAGAGCGGATGTCGCCACTGCCCCTTCGAGTCGCGCTCGACGTCGGGGGTTTGACACGGGGGACGACTAAGTTCGCACCGTGGTCGAACGTCTTCGTCGTCAGCTCGTCGTCCGCCAGAATCGTCCGGTCGACGTCGACCAGTGGCCGACCGACGACACCCTCGGTTGGAACAAGGACGGCGCCAAGGGCGAACTGTCGAAGGTGATCGGTCAGATGGCCTTCGTTCAGCATCGTCTCATGGCCGAGGCTCAGCAGAGCCTGCTCGTGGTCCTACAGGGTCGCGACGCGTCGGGGAAGGACGGGCTCGTCCGTCACGTGATGACCGGCATGAACCCGGCCGGGGTGCGGGTCGTCAACTTCAAGGTGCCGGCCGGAGTCGAGAAACAGCACGACTATCTCTGGCGATGTCACCAGGCCTGTCCGGCCCGTGGTGAGGTGGGTGTCTGGAACCGAAGTCATTACGAGGACATCCTCGTGCCACGCGTCAAGGGTCTGGTTCCCGAGGAAGTGTGGCGCCGTCGGTATCGACACGTCCGCGACTTCGAACAGATGCTGGCCGACGAGGGCACGCGAATCCTGAAGTTCTATCTGCACGTGTCGCACGACGTCCAACGACAGCGTCTGCAGAAGCGAATCGACAACCCGGAGAGCAGTTGGAAACACGATCCGAGCGATCTGTCGGATCGCGAGTTGTGGCCGGCCTACGCCGAGGCCTACGCCGAATTGCTCCGCGAGACCTCACGACCCCACGCGCCTTGGTACGTGATCCCGGCCGACAACAAGTGGGTGCGTGATCTCGCCGTGGCCAAGATCGTGCTCGACGAACTTCGTGACATGAATCCGCAATTGCCCAAACCCGAGAAGAGCCTGAAGGGCATCAAGGTCCAGTAGCGGCCCCACGAGAGGTCCCAGCGCTTGACTTCTCGTACGATTTTTCGTGGCCCGAGCCGCTGCCGTCTACATTGATTCGAGGTTCGAGATCGAGGAGTTGACGTGGCCGACGAGCGGGAGATCATGACGTGGGAGATCTTCGGCGAGGCGTCACAGGCGTTGGCCCAGGCCGTCGCCGACGACGGTTACGAACCCGACATGATTCTGTCGATCGCGCGTGGTGGCTTGTTGATCGGCGGTGCCCTCGGCTACGCGTTGGCGGTCAAGAACGTGTACACGATGAACGTCGAGTTCTACACCGGAGTCGACACTCGTCTCGAAGTGCCGCGAATCCTGCCACCCGCACCTGATTTCGTGGATCTCGCGGATGCTCGCATACTCATCGCCGACGACGTGGCCGATACCGGCCACACGTTGCGCAGCGTGCAGGACTTCTGCGCCGGCAAGGTGGGCGAGGTTCGCACGGCGGTTCTGTACGAAAAGCCGCATTCGGTCGTGCGCGCCGATTACGCCTGGAAGAAGACGTCGCTCTGGATCAACTTTCCCTGGAGCGACAAGGAGCCCGTGATCAAGAGAGGCGTTCGCGACTTCTGATCGCGAGTCACAAGTGGCGCAACACGGTCGTTGCGCAGTGACGTCCGCTCGCTCCCCAGATGCCGGCTCCCGGAAAAGTGGCCGCGCCGCACAGGAAGAGGCCAGGAACGGGGGTGCGGTAGCGAGTGAGTTCACGAGGTTTGCCGCGAAGTGCAGCGATCGGTCCGCCGGCGAAACTGGTGGCGTGGCCCTCGGGCATGTGGAATTCGGATTCGTAGCGATCGGGAGTCATGGCTCGCCAGTCGCCCAGCCCGTCGAGGAAGCCCGGTTGCACGAGTGATGCGTACGTCTCGAGCCAGCGTCGGGGTTCGGTGGACGACGCCCAACCTCCGGGATGGTGGTACGGAGTGAAGAGAACCTCGAGACTGAACACGTGACGTTCGTCCGGCGACATCGTCGGGTCGAGAACCGTCGGAACGTTGGCGAACATCACCGGTCGGTCGGCCACGCGTCCGCTCCCGATGGCGAGCCAGGCCTGATGCATCTCGGCCACCGATGGGACGATCATCGCCGACGGCACGAGGGACCGCTCGGCCGAGGGTGTGTCCGAGGTCAACGCTCGGTACGTGGGAACGCGATCGATGATGGCGTCGATCTTGCTCTCATAACCGGCTTGATGCGGTTGAGATCGCCATCGATCGAGGGTGGGGTCGGCGCTGGACGGTGCGTTCTGGAGCCATTCGAGAAGAGTGCGTCGGGGATCGGCAGCCGACACCACGGCCCGTGCTCGCACGACGTCACCGGTGGACGTGCGAACTCCGATCGCTCGGCCGCGTTCGACGAGGATCGAGTCGACGCGCGTCGAGGTGTGCAACGTGCCGCCGTTCGCCGCGAGCGAAGACGCCAGGGCGGCGGCGAGCGCCCCGCTTCCCCCGACGGGCCGCCCGACCTGAGCCACGTGTCGGAACGCGTACGTGAGCGCACCGAGTCCGGTTCCGGGAAGCTCGGGTGAGATTCCCC
>JBEDFW010000117.1:0-2650 GCA_041174985.1 Actinomycetota bacterium
ACCGAGACGTTCGAGCAGAACATCCACCACGTGTTCCTGCAGTTGTTGCCTCTGTTTCGCTCGAAGGACTTCCAAGAGGGCGTGGCGTCGTTCATGGAGAAACGTCCGGCTCGATTCACCGGTCGCTGATCGCCGTGGCTCACGCTCGGAAGACCGCCGACGTCGATCTGCTCACCGGTCTCGCCACCACGAGGTCGATCCGCCGATACCACCCCGATCCGATCCCGAACGACGTCTTGGCGTCGATCCTGTGGTCGGCCAGTCGAGCCCCGAGTGGAAGCAACCGTCAGCCGTTCCGGTTCCTGGTTCTGACCGACGGCGTGAACGCCCGCCGGGCCAAGGCCGTCCTCGGCGAATCGTTCCGTTCCGGTTGGCGTTCCAAGAGGACCTCGGACGGATTCGACACCGGGTCGGGAGGCGACCCCGACAGTCCGAAAGCCCGACAGGCACGGGCGATGCAGGAGTACGTCGATCACTTCGAGCAGATTCCGGTCGTGGTACTCGTGTGTCTCGACCGCTATCGGGATCCGAATCCCTTCGAAGGTGCGTCGGTGTATCCGGCTTGCCAGAACCTTCTCCTCGCGGCTCGCGCGCACGGATACGGAGGCGCACTCACGATGTGGCACCAAGGAGTCGACGCCGAACTCCGGGCGATACTGGCGATCCCTGAACACGTCGCTTTGTCGGCCTGCATCACCCTCGGTCGTCCGAAGGGTGGCCACGGGCCTGTTCGACGTCGCCCTCTTCGCGACGTGACCTTTCACGATCGATGGGGAGACTCGCCCGACTGGGCCGTCGATCCACCGGACTCGCGATTCACGTCGGGCAAGAAGGCCTGACGTGGAGTTGCACGAGGCGTTGAGATTGTTGGAGTTCGACGAAACGGTCGACGTCGGATCGGTCTCCGTCGAATCGGTTCGCGCGGCTCGACGCCGAGTCGCTCTTCGTCGCCATCCGGACGTCGGCGGGCGTCACGACGAGATGACCCGCATCAACGTCGCTTTCGACACGGTGATCGCTCACGTCACCGCTCGATCGTCGTCGGAAACGGTCGTCGCGGGGAGTCGACCGACGGTCGACGTCGAACGGTGGTTCGTCGATCGACCGTCCTTCGTGATCGACGTGCTTCCGGTCGAGGCTTTCGAATGGCTCCTTCTCGCCGCCCGGGTGCTCGGTGAAGTGGTGGACGACGATCCGCCCTATGTGATCGAGGTCCTCCTCGAATCGCGCCCCGATCATTGGTGTCGGTTGGAAATCGTTCCGGACGCCGGTTCGTCCACCGTGTCGATCGTCGCCGAGAACGACGACCCGACCCGTCTCGTAGCCCTGTGGGTCGACACCATCAATGAACTAGCCACGACCTGAAACGGCGACGGAACTCACGATCGATCTCGGGGCGCGGAAGCCTTCTGTAACCGATCGCGAATCGCAAGGCCGATCCCTCGATCGGCGGGCATCACGACGACGATTCGCCGACGACCGGCATTCTCACAGCGACGCATCTCGGCGTACAGGTCGTGTGCGAAGCGGCGAGGATCCCGAGATCCGTCCAGAATTTCGGTGTGATCGTCGCGATAACTCTCGGCGTCGGTCATCGTGGCCACCAGCACCACTTCGCACGACGGCGCGTAGTGGCTGGAGAGCATGCCGGGTGCCCGCGATGGACCACTGACCGGAGCCACCGCACCCACGGTCGACACGACGTCGTCCTCGGTGATCGCACCGGGCCGCAGAACCTGGGGCGGATTCACACTGCAGTCGACGATCGTGGACTCGACTCCGATCTCGCACGATCCTCCGTCGAGCACGTAGTCGACGGCCGAGCCGAGATCGGCCTCGACGTGTGCGGCGGTGGTGGGGCTGACCCGTCCGAACAGATTGGCCGACGGCGCGACGACACCGCCCCCGAACTCCAGGAGAAGACGTCGGGCCAACGGATGAGCCGGCACCCGGAGAGCAACGGTGTCTCTGCCTCCGGTCACGACGTCGAGGACGTGCCGAGCCCGGGGCACGACGAGGGTCAAGGGTCCGGGCCAGAACCGAGAACCCAGGGCATCGGCCGATTCGGGCCATACCGAGGCCCAGGATCTCGCGGACTCGAGATCAGCGACGTGCACGATCAAAGGATGACCCGCGGGACGTCCTTTGGTCGTGAAGACCCGGGTGACCGCCTCGACGTTCGCCGCATCGGCGGCCAACCCGTACACGGTTTCGGTGGGCAGACCGATCAATCCACCACGCTGCAGCACGTCGGCGGCGAACATCACGTCGACTCCGGCGCTCATGGATCGTTCAGCTTCCGAGGAACTCGAACACCGAGTCGAAGAAGGTGAAGTTCTCTGTCAGAGCGAAGTGGTCGCAGTTCTTCACGGTCACCAGACGAGCACCGGGTATCGCCTCACTCAACGGTTCTCCAGGTCCGGCGAAATCCCGATCTCCGATGACCACGAGGACCTCGGCGTCCACGCGAGCCAGTTCATCGGCTCGAAAAGGTGGCCGGTCGGCGAGCAGGGCGGCGGCCAACGATTCCGGATCATTGCCCGGTTGATGGGCGTATTGCGCGAAGAGGCGAGGCAAGTTGTCGTCGCCCTCGTAGGTGCCTCGGATCGCGGCGACCAAAGCCTCTCGATCGTCGCGCAAGGACGCCTCC
>JBEDFW010000118.1:0-8359 GCA_041174985.1 Actinomycetota bacterium
GGCCGAGGACGATCGGATCACCGAGATCGGAGCGGTCAAATACCGCGGTGGCGAGTGCCTCGGTACGTTCCAGACCCTCGTCAACCCCGGACGCGCCATCCCTCCCTACATCACGGTTCTCACCGGCATCACCGAATCGATGGTTCTTCCCGCGCCCCTCATCGAAGCGGTCCTTCCGTCGCTCACCCACTTCATCGGTGATGCGGTCGTCGTGGCCCACAATTCACGTTTCGACATCGGCTTCCTGAACGCCGCTCTGATTCGCGCCGACCGAGATCCCCTCACCAATCGCGTTCTCGACACGGTTCCCCTCGCCCGTCGACTCGTGCGTGACGAGGTTCCCGACTGCAAATTGGGGACGCTCGCGTCGCGCCTGCGCCTCGCGCACCAACCCAATCACCGTGCTCTCGACGACGCGTTGACCACGGCCGATCTTCTCCACTTCCTGATCGAGCGGGCGAGCGGCTTCGGCGTGATGGGACTCGACGACCTCATCGGCCTGCCTCGACTCGACACTCACCCCCTCGCCGCCAAACTCCGACTCACCGAAGACCTCCCGCGTGCTCCCGGCGTGTACATGTTCAGCGATGCGAACGGACGAGTGCTCTACGTGGGCAAGGCCACCAATCTCCGCCAACGAGTTCGCAGTTACTTCAGTACAGGTGAGACACGTCGCAAGATCGGCGCTCTGCTGCGTCAGACGCACGGCATCCACCACATCGAGACCCCCGATCCCCTCACAGCGGGCATTCTCGAACTACGCCTGATTCGTCGGCTGCTTCCTCACTACAACCGGGCCGGGACGACCGTCGACAAGTACTGCTACGTCCGTCTCACGACCGACGAGGAATGGCCCCGTCTCGTGATCACCAAGAATCCGAGCACCAAGGGATTGCACATCGGACCGTTGTCGAGCCGCACGTCGGCCCGCCTCGTCGTCGAGGCGATCGAATCGGTCGTACCGCTGCGACGCTGCACCGTTCGTATGGGTCGCAATTACGTTCCTCCCGCCGACGCACCCGTGTGCTCGGCGGCCCAACTCGGTGTCGCTCACTGTCCGTGTTCGGGACATGCCGATCGCGAGACCTACGGCGAGATCGTGCGTCACGTCGAACAAGTCCTGACCGGATCACCCGAACCACTCGTCGAGCGTCTGCGCGAACGCATCGCACAGTTGTCCGCGGCACTGCGATTCGAAGAAGCGGCCGAGACCCGTGATCGAGTCAACGCTCTCCTTGCCGCTCTCGCTCGACAGCGGTCGATCGATGCCCTGCGCCGGGCCGGACGACTTCGAATCCGCCAGGACGAGGTCGACTACGAGTTCACCGACGGTGTACTCACCGGTGTGGCCCGACGTGGTGAGTTGTTCACTCACATCGGCGTTCCACTCGACCTGACCGAGGCACTGAGTCCACCCACGGTCTCCGAATTGGGTCGTCCGCTCGATCGAGACGCGGCCGACGAAGTGAACTGCATCGCCCGACACCTCGAGACGTCGAGTACCGGGGAGGTTCTCGAGTGCAGTGGGACCTGGACGTACCCGTCGCTCAGTCTGCCCAGCGTGCGCCGAGTCGATCGATGCGAAGGATCGTTCGACGACCGTCGGGTAACGCATCACTGATTCGTTCGGCTGACGCCTCGTCGCACAGACACGCGACGGTGGGTCCCGATCCCGACAACCACGCGCCGAACGCACCGGCCGATCGCATGCATTCCAGGGCTTCACGACTTCGCGGCACCTTGGCCAACCGTGCGTCCTGGTGCAGACGGTCCTGCGTGGCGTCGGCGAGCAACGACAGATCGCCGGTCGACAGAGCGCCGACCCACAGAGCGACACGCGCCATGTTGAACACGGCGTCGTCCCGACTCACCGAAGCCGACAACGTGCCCCGACTCTCCGACGTCGAGGTCTTGTAGGACGGAATCCAGACCACCACGGCCGGATCGACCGTGAGCGGTACCTCCATCACCGTCGTGTCGGCGACCACCACCACCCCGCCGTACAGACTTGCCGCCACGTTGTCACCGTGTCCCTCTTCGGCGGCCGCCCGTCGGAACAGATCGGCGCGATCGTGGATCAGGACGTCACCGGACGACGACTGCTGACGAGCCAGAGCGATGGCACCGACACGCACCGCGCCGGAGAACCCGAGACCGCGCCCGGACGGGATCGACGTCTTCACCCACACCTGGCCCGATCCTCCTGCCGCTGCGAACGCCGTGGCCGCCGGATGTCCACCACGAGCGACATCGGCACCATCGGGAACGCCGGCGTCGACGAGACCCACTTCGGCCGTGAGCGACAAAGCCATGCCGAGCACGTCGAAGCCCGGACCGAGATTGGCCGAGGAAGCCGGAACGACGACCCGCGCGCGTCGACTCATCGAGCGTTCGACACCGCGACGAGACGTTCGAGAACTCGTGCCGCAGCACCCGAATCGATCGACTGAGCGGCGAGAGCCACTCCCTCGGTGAGATCGGCCGCGGCGTCGGCCACGACGAGTCCGGCCGCCGCGTTGAGCACGACGATGTCGCGATGTGCTCCGTGATCGCCGCCCACCACTCGACGTACCGCGTCGGCGTTCACGGCAGGGGTACCGCCCACCAGTTCTTCCGGAATCGCCGGAGCGAATCCGAGTTCGACCGGGTCGACGGTGAACGTGCGAACACGACCATCACGAAGCTCGAGAACCGAGGACTGACCGGTGGTCGTGAGTTCGTCGAGACCCTGACCATGAACCACCCAGGACGACACCGACCCGTGCAATCGAAGCGATGCGAGCATTCGCTCGGCCACGTGGGGATTGGCGACCCCGATCACCTGGCGTCGGACCCGCCCGGGATTGGCCATCGGGCCGAGCAGGTTGAAGACGGTCGGCACGCCGACTTCGCGACGGGCCGGAGCGGCGAAACGGAAGGCCGGGTGATAACGCGGGGCGAGACAAAAGCCCATCCCGACCTCCTCCACGCACTGGCGTACGCCGTCGGGATCGAGTTCGACACGAACACCGAGTGCTTCAAGAACGTCGGCCGTTCCGCATTGCGACGAGGAAGCGCGAGCGCCGTGCTTGCACACCGGCACACCGGCTCCGGCCACCACGAGGGCGGCCATCGTGCTGACGTTGATCGAGTGACTGCGATCGCCACCGGTACCGACGATGTCGATCGCACGCTCGCGCAGATCGTCGCCGAGGGGAACGATCTCGGCCGCGGCGAGCACGGCGTCGAGCAGACCCGAGATCTCTTCGGGAGTCTCACCCTTGGCCCGCAGAGCGACGATGAATCCGATCAACTGCGCGGGCGTCGCGTCGCCGGCGAGGATGGTCGACATCGCCGTGCGCGCGTGATCTCCGGGCAGATCTTCGCGATCGAGCAGACGCGAGATCAGGCTCGGCCATCCTCCGATGGAGTTCAGTGCGTCGGACACGTGGTCAGGCTAGGGCGACGGCCCGACCGCCACGTGGGAGATTTCAGGCCGTGCGACGACGGACACGCACGATGCGACGACGCTCGCGCTCGGTGGTGCCTCCCCAGACACCGACCTTTTCACGACTCGCCAACGCATGCTCGAGACAGGCCACTCGTACGTCGCAGAGATCGCAGACCTGCTTGGCGACTTCGGCTTCTTCCTCGGTCTCCGGAAAGAAGACCTCCGGGTCCAGACCCCGGCACGCACCCAGCTCACGCCAGACCACGTTCATGATGTACCCCCTACCCCGTCAACGACCCTAGAACGGGCGGCGACGGGCTGTAAAGGGGCTCGTTGGACGGGCCTAGGACCGCAGGTCGGACACGAGTTCGGCCACGTTCAGAGCCGACAACTCGATTTCCTCCTGGTAGGCGGGGTGATCGCAGACGAGTACACCCCCGGATCGGGCCAGCACCTCGACCTGCTCGGGGCGAACGTCGAAGTGCAAGTAATGGACCGCCGAGGTGATGTCGTCGCGGGTCAGTTGGCTCTCGTGCTGCGCTTCGGGGTACGAGCGGATCTCGGATCCATCGGCGAGACGGATGGCGATCGTTCGCTCGATGCCCACGAGACGCGGCAACCACTCCCGCATCGAATCATCGCTGATCAGTTCGATGAACAACGTCGCGCACAGACGACCGGGTTCGGGAATCATCGGGTTGTAGATGTCGAGTTCGACCTGGATCTCCTCGTCGGTCGACAGCCGTTCGGCACGAGCCATCTCCTGGATCTGCGAGCGAATGGTTTCGCGATTCTCGAACACCACCGACACGAAGGTGCCGAGCATGAGGCGACGGCGGGCCTTCAATTCGATGATCTGGCGGCGGAACTCCTCACGCGTGCGTTCATAAGCACGCAGATCGAGGATGTCGTCGAGAGTGAGTTTGTTGGGGGACATGGTGGACGTCACTTCTTCTCCTCTGGGATTCCGTAGGCGCGGGCCACCAACTGCAACGGGTGCAGCGGCTCCCGGCCTGTTTGTTCGGTGATGGCGACGTTGGCGAGATGACAGTCTCCGGTCACGACGTCTCCGTCGGCCTTCAGGATCTCGTCGGCCAACTTGGCGGCGATCGGCAAGGACAGATCGGCGTTCTCGGCACGCAGACCCCACATGCCGTCGATACCCGAACACTGCTGCACCAACTTGATCTTGGCGCCGGTGAGCTTCATGAGATCTCGGCTCTTCAGTCCGATGTTCTGCGCGCGCAGGTGGCACGGCGTGTGATACGTGATGCTCTCGGGTACGTCACCGTTGAATTCGGTGTCGAGCGACGTGTCCTCGGCCTTGTGGATCTTGATGAGATATTCGCTCGAGTCGTAGGTGTGTTCGGCGACCAGCGTGGCGTCGGCCCCTCCGATGTAGTCGACGTAGTCCTTCTTCAGGACGTAGCCACACGTGGGCTGGGGCACCACGATGTCGTTGCCCTGACGCACCGATTCGGCGAGGGCGGCCACGTTGTCGGCCGCCACCTTCTTGAATTGCTCGATGTCACCACTGTGCAGGAAGGGAGCGCCGCAACACTTGGTGGTGTTGGCGAGGGTGCATTCGATCCCGTTGCGCTCGTAGACCTTCACGAGATCGTGGCCGATCTCGGGTGCCTGGTACTCCACGAGGCACGTGGGGTAGATCGCCACTCGACCCTGGCGCTTGCCGAGGCGAAGCTTGGGTCGACGGTTGAACCAGGTGGTGAATCGCTGGCGAGCGAAGGGTGGGAGAAGACGCTTCGACGAAACGCCGGCGGTCTTCTCGACGACTTTACGAACGGGTGAGCCTTTCTTGGCTCCGAGAACCTTGTTGGCCACGGGGGTGGCCGTGGCGACCTTCCCGAGGAGGTCGGTTCGGCCCATCACCTTGGTGGTGAGACGATCACGCAGGCCGATCTGCTTGTTGACGGTGCGCATGGCATCGGCACGCAGCATGAGGCGCGGGAAGTCGAGATCCCACTCGCTCTGACCCGGGATGTACGGGCAGTTGATGTAGCAGAGCTTGCACTGGAAGCACTCGTCGATCACCTGATCCTGTTGCGCCGGTGTGAGTCGGCCGGCGTCCTGATCCTCGTGCTGGTCGATGAAGTCGAACAGCGTCGGAAACGCCGTGCAGAACTTGAAGCAGAGGCGACACCCGTGACACAGGTCGTAGACGCGCGTGAGTTCGTCGCGCACGTCCTTTTCGTCCAGGTACTTCGGATGCTTCGGGTCGTAGGTGATGGTCACGGGATTCCTTCGGTCACGGTGGGGAGTATCGAAAGGGTCGACGCGCCTCGCGGCGTCGTCGACCCCCTCGACGTGTACTAGCAGTTGCCGCGAGGGCGATCAGAGGGCGTTGAGGCCCTGCTCGAAACGACCGGCGTGGCTCTTCTCGGCGCGGGCGAGCGTCTCGAACCAGTCGGCGATCTCGGAGAATCCCTCGTCGCGAGCGGTCTTGGCGAAGCCCGGGTACATCTGGGTGTACTCGTAGGTCTCACCAGCGATCGACGCCTTGAAGTTGGCCTCGGTCTCACCGATCGGGAGATCGGTTGCCGGGTCGCCGACCTGAGCGATGAACTCGAGATGACCATGAGCGTGGCCGGTCTCGCCTTCGGCGACCGAACGGAAGAGAGCAGCGGCATCGGGGTAGCCCTCGACGTCGGCCTTCTGAGCGAACCAGAGGTAGCGGCGGTTGGCCTGGCTCTCGCCGGCGAACGCATGCTTCAGGTTCTCGTGTGTCTTGGTGCCCTTGAGGCTCATGACAACTTCTCCTTTGCTGTGTTGGTGGTTGTGGGGTTTGTTGTACTTGATGGATTGCGGTGTTGGGAGGGGGTTGCTTCGTCTCCGACCTCGGCGCACCGAGGGCAGACACCTGTGAACAGAATCGAGGCTTCCCGAACCTCGAATCCGTCGAGTCCGTCCACCGGAAGTCGTTCGACTCCCGAAACGTAGACGTCACGAACGTCACCGCAGCGATCGCACACCACATGGTGATGATCGTCGGTGTTGGGGTCGAACCGAGTGGCGCCCGTACCCAGATCGAGTGACCTCAGCTCACCCATGGACGCCAGATCGGTGAGCGTCTGGTACACGGTGCGCAGAGAGATCCCCGGCATCTGCTCGGACGCCCGGGCGAACAGAACTTCAGCCGTCGGATGGCACTCGTTGCCGTGAACCAAGCGGAAGAGCAGTTGGCGCTGCGGGGTGACCTTCAGGCCATTGGCCCGGAAGATCTCGGTGAGTTCGGCCGGCGAGCGCATGGAACGAGATTACGGGGCATCGATTGCTCGTTCGCAATTCGTGCAGATCAGCATTCTGTGAAAACTGTCTCAGGAGCGACGTTGTACTGTCCGAAGGTGCCCCTCCCCCGGACGTTCGATCGACCGAGCATGCGACGGGCCTTGGCGAGCGAACAATTCGACCTCCTCGTCGTCGGCGGAGGCGTGACCGGCCTCGGCGTCGCCGTCGATGCAGCGTCACGAGGATTGTCGGTGGCTCTCGTCGAACGCTTCGACGTGGCGAGCGGAACCTCGTCCAAGAGTTCGAAGTTGATCCATGGCGGATTGCGTTACTTGCAGCAAGGTGAAGTGAGACTCGTGTACGAGGCGTTGCACGAGCGTCGGCGACTCCACCGCAACGCACCGCACCTGGTGCGTGTGCTGCCGTTCATGATTCCGATCCTCACCAAGGACGGTGTCGTGTCGAAGAAGATCGCGCGAGCGCTCGGCTCGGCGCTCTGGATGTACGACGTGACCGGAGGTTGGCGCATCGGGCGGATCCACCGGCGCCTGCGACGGGCCAAGGCCCACTCCTTCCTGCCGACGATGAACGCCGAACGACTGGCTTCGGCGTACGTGTACTACGACGCCGAAGCCGACGACGCCGCGTTGTGTCTGTCGCTCGCTCGCACCGCCGCCGACCTCGGCGCAGTGGTCGTCACTCGCTGTTCGTACCTCGGCGACGGACGCGTTCGAGCCTTCGTCGACGGAAGTGACGGCGACACGTCGACGGAGGACTTCAGCGTTCGCGCACGCGTCGTCGTCGACGCGACAGGAGTGTGGAACCAGCGCGTCCCCACCCGCCCGGCCAAAGGGGTTCATCTCACGGTTCCGTGGGAGAAGGTGCGCAATCGCATCGCCGTGGTGATCCCGGTTCCCAAGGATCGTCGCTCGCTCTTCGTGGTTCCGTGGGGACCTCGTCCCGACGGCACCTTCTCTCACACCTACGTCGGAACGACCGACACCGATTACCGCGGTCCGCTCGACGACCCTCAGTGCACGCGAGACGACGTCGAATACGTGTTGCGTGCACTCAACGCCAGTGTCACCACTGGAGTCACTCCCGACGACGTCACCGGATCCTGGGCCGGACTCAGGCCTCTCGTCACCGGAGCGAGCGACGGCGAAGCGGGCTCGGCGCGAACGGCCGATCTCTCGCGACGGCATCTCGTCACCACCGGTGACGACGGTGTGATCACGGTGACCGGTGGAAAGCTGACGACGTATCGGCGCATGGCCGAGGACACCGTCGACGTGGTGATGGAACGACTCGATCGACGAGCGCGCTGTCGAACCAAACGACTCCGACTGTTCGGCCACGACGACCGTCGACGACTCGAGACGGCAGCTCTCGTCGCCGACGAGCCGAGTCTCGCGTCGCCACTCGTCGAGGGACTTCCCTGGACTCGAGCCGATGGCGTGCTCGCGGCCCGCGACGAGATGGCGACGACCCTCGAGGACGTGTTGTCACGCCGCACACGAGCCCTCTTGTTCGACCGCGAGGCTGCTCGTCGAGCCGCTCCCGACGTCGCGGCACTCATCGCCCCGATCCTCGGGTGGGACGACGCGCGCATCTCTCGCGAGGTCGCCCGGTTCGTCGAGATCTGCGAGCACGAAGCCACCGCGGCACTGACACCGGAGAACG
>JBEDFW010000119.1:0-6875 GCA_041174985.1 Actinomycetota bacterium
CTCGACGGCTTCGATCGGTGTGGGCGCGGCTCGCCCACCGTGTCGAGCGACCCACGCCAGGGCCTTGGTCGCCGTGCGGTTGTACACGGTCACCGAACGACCGGCCGTGGCCAGATGTCCAGCCATGGGCGCACCCATGACTCCGAGTCCGAGAAAGGCCACCTTGCCTGAAATTTCCGCCATGGGTGCGAGTTTGGCAGGCTCGTGGGGAGACCTCGGACTTCCGTGCGCTCACCCCTGCCTCATGACCACCTCCCTCGCCATCGACCACCTCGTCTACGCCGTCCCCGATCTGGTGGCGGCCGTGGCCGACATCGAGGAACGGGTCGGCGTGGCCCCCGTACCCGGTGGCGCACACCTCGGACGCGGCACGTACAACGCGTTGCTCGGCCTCGGTGGACACACGTACCTCGAGATCATCGGACCCGATCCCGGACAGCCCGAGCCGGACTCACCGCGACCCTTCGGAATCGACGATCTCACCCGCCCGAGTCTGGTCACCTGGTGCGCCCGCGCCGACCGCGATCTGTCTCTCGTGGTGAACGATCTCGCACGCGTCGGATTCCCGACGGGACCGGTCGACGCCATGTCGCGCCGTCGCCCCGACGGCGTGTTGCTCGAATGGTCGCTCACTCCCCCGAATCTCGACGACGGTGGAGTCGTTCCGTTCTTCATCGATTGGGGAAGCACACCGCATCCGACCTCCGGCCTACCGATCGGCGGTTTCGTGCTCGAACTCGTCCTCACTCACCCCGATCCCGAACGCATCGAAGAGATCCTGTCGGCGGCGTCGACTCACGAAGTCCTCGACGACGAGACGAACGTGATCCGCGTGGAGAAGGGTGAGCCGGCTTTCGTCACCGCACGTGTTTCGACCTCACGCGGTGTGCTCGTGCTCGACCGTTGATCACTCCGGAGTCACATAGGCGGCGGTGATTCCGCCGTCGATGATCAACGACTGGCCGGTCATCCAACTGCTCTCGTCGGACGCCAGGAACAACGCCCCCTGAGCGATCTCGTGCGGTTCGCCGAAACGCCCCATTGGCACGTGCACCAATCGGCGCTGTCGTTTGGCGTCGTCGCTCAGGAACTTGGCGAGGAGCGGAGTCATGATCGGACCGGGGCACAGGGCGTTGGCGCGAATTCCGCGTCGGGCGTAGATCACGGCGATCTCTCGCGTCATCGCCAACACCGCGCCCTTCGAGGCCGTGTAGGCGACCTGCGGCGTGGCGGCACCCATGTGAGCGACGAAACTGGCCACGTTG
This sequence comes from Actinomycetota bacterium, assembly GCA_041174985.1. Classification (GTDB taxonomy): domain Bacteria; phylum Actinomycetota; class Acidimicrobiia; order Acidimicrobiales; family Ilumatobacteraceae; genus Casp-actino8. The sequence goes on from JBEDFW010000119.1 coordinate 1,266, forward strand.
ACGATCGACCCACCACCCGACGCCAGCATCGCCGGAATCGCGTGGCGACAACCCAGAAGCACACCCTTCACGTTGATGTCCATCGTTCGCTCGTAGGTCTCGAGCGGAGTGTTCTCGGGACCGTCGTCGTCGGCCAACATCACACCGGCGTTGTTGTAGAGGACGTGCAGTCCGCCGAATTCGTCGACCGCGTGCTCGACGGCAGCCGCCACCGAGTCGGAATCGGTCACGTCACAACGCACGTACGTGGCTTCTCCACCGGCCGCCGAGATCGCTTCGATGACATCGTCGCCGTCGACGACGTCGGCCACGACGACGCGCGCGCCTTCGCTGGCGAAGATCTCGGCGGCACTACGACCGAGGCCCGACGCCGAGCCAGTGATGAGGGCGACCTTGCCGGACAGACGATTCATGATTCTCCCGTTCTCGATGGACGTCAGATGCGCTCGAAGTACCGACGCATCTCCCAGTCGGTGACCGAGCGGTTGAAGGCCGCCCACTCGGTTTCGGCACAACGGAGTATCCAATGATGCACGTCGTCCCCGAAACATTCGCGAGCTCGCTCACTCGTTCGCCATGCGTCGATGGCATCGGGAAGAGTCCAGGGAATTCGCTCGATGTCGGAGGCCACGTACCCGTTGCCGACGTAAGGATCGGAGAGTTCGAGCGAGTGGCGAACTCCGTACAGCCCACCGGCGATCGCGCCCGCGAAAGCGAGATAGCTGACGGCGTCGGCACCGGGAATCCGATTCTCGACGCGGGTGGACGGACCGTGACCGACTTTGCGGAAACCGAGTGTTCGGTTGTCGACGCCCCAGCCGACTCCGGTGGGCGCCCACGATTCCGGTTGGAAACGCTTGTAGCTGTTGACCGTGGGAGCCCAGAGCAGTGAGAACTCGCGTGCCGTGGCGATCTGCCCGGCCAGGAAATGACGGAAGAGGCTCGACATCCCATGCCGATCGGACTCGTCGGCGAAACGGTTCACTCGCCGTTCGACGTCCCACATGCTGAGGTGCACGTGGCACGACGAGCCGACGTCGGAGAACGAGGGTTTGGCCATGAACGTGATCGATCGTCCGTGTCGGGCGGCGATCTCCTTGGCGGCGAACTTGTAGACGAGATTCCGGTCGGCCATCTCGAGGGCATCGGAGTAGCCGATGTTGATCTCGTGTTGTCCGGCACCCGCCTCACCCTTGGAGAATTCGATCGGAACCCCCGCGACCTCGAGCGAACGACGAATGTCGCCGATCACGACCTCGTCCCGCGAAGTGATGTGGATGTTGTAATCCTCGGCCCAGGGTGAGTGCGTGTGCAGGTCGGCGTAATTCTTCCCGTGCGCCTCGGTGTACGACTCGTGGTACAAGAAGAACTCGATCTCACTGCCCATCATCGGAACCAGACCGGTCCGGGCGGCCGCATCGACCTGAGCCCGCAGAATCGAACGCGGCGCGATCTCGACGTCGTGTCCCGTCGAGCCGCGTAGATCGCAGATCACCAGAGCGGTTCGGTCGAGCCAGGGCACCACACGGACGGTCGACCAGTCGGCCACGGCCAGCATGTCGCCGTAACCGGTGTCGAAACTCGAGAAGCGAAAGCCGTCCTCGGGACGATCGTCGAGATCACAGGTGAGGAGGTAGTCGCAGTTCTCGGTTCCGTGATCGGCCACCTCGTCGACGAAGAAACGACCAGCCGCGCGCTTGCCCACCAGACGTCCGTAGCGATCGGGAAAACCCATGATGACGGTGTCGATCGCTCCCGAAGCGATGCGATCGAACAACTCACCACGCGTGACGACCATCCGCTCCAGCATGCTGGCACGCTACCCAACCCCCACCCGAGGGCGAACCGTCACTTCTTGGCGGTGGTCTTCTTCGCCGGAGCCTTGGCAGCGGGCTTCGCCGCCGCCTTCTTCGCGGGCTCTTTCTTCGGCTCGGCCTTCTTGGCCGCCGGCTTCGCCGCATCCTTCTTCGTGGCGTCCTTCTTCGCGGCGTCCTTCGGGGCGGGTTCTTTCTTGGCGGGATCCTTCTTCGCCTCGACCTTGGTTGCGGCCGGCTTCTTCTCCGGAGTCTTCTTCGAGTCCGCCGCGGCCGGTTCGGCCTTCTTGGCGTCGACTTTCGGAGCAGCCGCCGGCTCATCGGCCTTCGGGGCCTTGGGTGCCTTGACCGGTTTCAACACTCCCTTGGCGAGTGCGTCGTCGAGATAACTCTCGGCCTCCTCGGTCGTCACCTTCAGCGCCGGAGCGATCTCGGAGATGAGGTTGACACGCGCGCGCTCGTACATGGTGCGCTCGGCCGCCGACAGAGATGCGTCACGATTTCGGGCGGCCAGGTTTCTCACCACTTCGGCGACCTGATACACGTCTCCGCTCTTCAGCTTCTCTTGGTGGTTCTTGAATCGACGACTCCAGTTGCTCGGAACACGCGGGTCGGCCTTCGACAACACGGCGACCAAGTCGGCCAATTCGTCGGGTGACACCGGCGGACGAACACCGACGTCGTCGACCTTGGCCATGGGAACCTTCAGCATCATCTCGCCGATGACCGTGCTGAGAATGAGGTATTCGATCGGTTTCCCACTCCCGAAGGGGTCCTCTTTGCGGGTCGCCACCACCTTGCACGCTCCGTGCTGGGGATAGATGACCGTGTCACCCTTCTTGAACTTCACTCGGACCTCGCTCGGGGGATGCGGTTCTGGGCAGTCTCCGATTCTAGGGCGACCACGGGCGAATCCTGCGCCCTCGGCACGATTCGAACGTGCGCGCTACGGATTAGAAGGCCGTTGCTCTGTCCAACTGAGCTACGAGGGCTTGGTGAAATCCTACGGACGCAGCAACGATCGACGCAGCAGATCGAGTGCGGAGATGACCGCCATCTGTCGCATCTGCTCTCGCTGGCCCGGTAGTCGGAACATGGCCGCCGTCGATTCGGCTCCCGAACGTGCGATTCCGACCCACAACGTGCCCACTGGCTGTCCGTCCTGCTCGGTCGGCCCGGCCACGCCGGTGAGAGCCAGACCGATGTCGGACCCGAGGACTCGTCGAGCACCTTCGGCCATGGCGATCGCCGCGGACTCCGAGACCACCGGTCCTCTCGGCACACCGAGCACGTCGAATTTCACGTCGCTCGCGTAAGACACGATGGAACCCCGTAGCACCTGACTCGCGCCCGGCACCGCCGTGAGTCGTCCCGACACGAGTCCACCGGTGACCGATTCGGCCAGGCCGAGCGTGAGACCACGATCGGCGAGCGAACGCACCACGACCGCCTCCATGTTGTCGTCGTCGAAGCCGAACACGAACTCTCCGACGTGCTCACTGACGCGTCGCTCCCACGTGCGCAGAAGTTCGCGAGCTTCGCTCTCGGTCGATCCCTTGGCCGTGAGGCGGACCTTGAGACCTTCCCATCCACTCGCGAGGAACGCGAGAGTCGGATTACCGACCGTTTCGAGTTCGTCGATCACTCCCTGCAGACGTTCGTTGAGACCACTCTCGCTCTCACCCCAGGTGCGAATCACCCGACTGGCGATCACCGACGTGTCACCGCTACGCCGCCGCAGGTCGGACAGGATCACTCGTTCCATCATGTCGTACATCTCGTGCGGAACACCGGGGACGGCGTACACGACCTTGTCACCGACCGGACAGATGAGGCCCGGGGCGGTGCCGCGCGTCTGCGGGATCACGTGGGCTCCGACGGGAACCAGCGCCTGGCGCATGTTGTTGCTCGGCATCCGGCGTCCGCGCGACTCGAAGATCGTGCGGATCGTCTCGGCCACCGTCTCGTCGTGCTGCAAGGTCGTGCCCATGACTTCGGCGATCGCCTCACGGGTGAGGTCGTCGTGAGTGGGCCCGAGGCCACCACACATGACGACGGCATCGGCGTCCTCGAGGGCCCGTCGGAGGATCGAGACCACCCGGGCGTGGTTGTCGCCGACCTTGTACTGCACGAGTGAATCGATGCCGTTGGCCGCCAAGCGTTCACCGATCCACGACGAATTGGTGTCGACGATCTGACCGAGAAGGAGCTCGGTTCCGACGGCGACCACGGCGCAACGCACGTCAGACCTCCGTTGCGTGGCGGGCTCGCCACAAGTACTGGACACCGCTCGAAGCAGTGAGTCCGACCGACACCCACAGCAGGCTCAACCACAGCCAGCGGGTCGAGTCGGCGAAGAACGGGAACACGGCGAAACCGATGCTCAACTGTTGGAAGAGAGTCTTGAACTTGGCCAGACGACTGGCCGGCATGCTCACTCCCTTCGCCCCGGCGACCACTCGATACATACTGATCGCCACTTCTCGAGCGGCGATGATCAACACCGGAACGACCCAGAAGATGTCCCGACTCACCAACGTGAACATGGCCGACAGCACGAGGATCTTGTCGGCCAGTGGGTCGAGGAAGGCCCCGGCGCGAGTGGTGCCGTGTCGTCGGGCCAGATAGCCGTCGAAACTGTCGCTCACGCACAACAAGAACCACGTCGCGAGCGCGACCCACGATCCGGTGTCGCCGTCGGGGAACACCACGAACACGAGCGGCGAGCACAGAATGCGTCCGACGGTGACGGCGTTGGCCCACGTGGCGATGGCGTTGGGATCGACCGGCATCAGTCGGCCCCCGCCGTCACGCGATCGGCCACCAGATCGGGACCCATGGCCGATTCGACGATCACCTGATGGAACTCTCCGACCGTCAGGTCGACGGGAACCTCGACGACGCCGTCGATCTCGGGTGCCTCACGGTGACTTCGCGCCAGACCCGGCTCGTCGACGAGCACCTCGATCGTCCGACCGATCAGGGCGTCACGGCTCCGAGCGGTGATCGAATCCTGCAATTCGGTGAGTTCGCTCAGACGCTCGCTCACGAGCGACGGATCGACGGCCCCGTCGAGATCGAACGCGTACGTTCCCTCCTCGGGCGAATAGGCGAAGAAACCGCACCAATCGAGACGTGCGGCGGCGACGAATTCGAGAAGTTGATCGTGGTCGGCTTCCGTCTCCCCCGGGTAGCCAACGATGAAATTGCTCCGGAACGTCGCATCGGGTTCGCGCCGTCGGATGTCGGCGATCCGATCGATGAACCGCTGACCGTCACCCCAACGGCGCATGCGACGCAGGAGCGGTTTGCTCACGTGCTGCAACGACAGATCGAAGTACGGAACACCCGTGTCACAGATCGCGTCGATCAATTCGTCCGACAGATCGCTCGGATACAGGTACAGCAAGCGTGTTCGTCGAACCCGGCTCGACACCGCTCGCACCAGGTCGACGATCGCTCCGGCTCCGAGTTCGGACGGTCGGTCCTTCCCGTAGCTCGCCAGATCCTGCGCCACCAGAACCACCTCGGCGACTCCGAGTTGATCGACTTCGGTGAGAATCGATGCGACGTCGCGACTGCGCTGCGGACCGCGGAACGACGGAATGGCGCAGAATCCACACGTACGGTCGCAGCCCTCCGCGATCTTCACGTAGGCCCAGGGAACCGACGAAGCCGGACGGGGCAGATTCAGCAGATCGAACGTAGGAAGAGGTGACGATGCCACCGGGATCAATTTCTTGCCGCCCGCCGGCACGACCGGCACACCGAATCCGGCGACCAGATCGACTTCGGG
>JBEDFW010000120.1:0-3328 GCA_041174985.1 Actinomycetota bacterium
GTGGAGGCGCGGACTTCGGCGAGAGCCACCGCCGTCTTCTGCGACGTCTTGGCTTCGGTCTTGCTGCGACGGATCTGCGCGAGTACCTCACCGATCGGATCGAGGATCGATGCGTCTCCGGGCGAACCGAGTTCAGCACTCGTCGGCCACGATGCCCGATGCACCGAGCCCGGTTGCCACCAACGCCACACCGCTTCGGTCGCGAAAGGAATGAAAGGAGCGAGAAGTCTCTGCAGAGCCGACAGCGCGAGTCGCAGAGCGACTTGAGCCGACACGGCGCCCTCGTCGCCGTGCACTCCGTAGGCGCGACCCTTCACCAATTCGACGTAGTCGTCGCAGAACCACCAGAACGCGGCCTCGGTGCGCTCGAGAGCGCGGGCGTAGTCATAGTCGTCGAAGGCGCGAGTCGCTTCGTCGATGGTGTCGGCGAGGCGGGCCAACATGGCGAGATCGAGGGCCGAGGTGGGAGTGGCTCCGGCCGGCGGCTCGCCGAAGCCGAGGACGAACTTGGACGCGTTGAGGAGTTTGGTGGCGAGTTTTCGGCCGACCTTCATCTGTTCTTCGCTGAACGCGGTGTCGACGCCGGGTCGGGCCGAGGCGGCCCAGTAGCGAACGGCATCGGAGCCGAATTTGTCGAACAGGTCGAGAGGGGTGACCACGTTGCCCTTCGACTTCGACATCTTCTTGCGATCGGGATCGAGGATCCATCCCGACAGAGCAGCGTTGGTCCAGGGCAGCGATTCGTGTTCGAAATGAGAGCGCACCACCGTGCTGAAGAGCCAGGTGCGAATGATGTCGTGCGCTTGCGGACGCAGATCCATGGGGAAGATACGCGCGAACAGATCGGCGTCGTCCTCCCACTGTCCGGCGATCTGTGGCGAGAGGGACGAGGTGGCCCACGTGTCCATCACGTCGGGGTCGCCCGTGAATCCGTTCGGCTGGTCACGTTGGTCGGGGCGATAACCGGGCGGGACATCGGTCGAGGGGTCGATGGGCAGCACCGATTCATCGGGAACGATCGGATGGTCGTAGTCGGTCTCGCCGTGGGCATCGACGGGGTACCACACGGGGATCGGCACACCGAAGTAACGCTGACGACTGATGAGCCAGTCTCCGTTCAGGCCTTCGACCCAGTTCGAGTAGCGGTGTCGCATGTGATCGGGGTGCCACGTGAGACTCTCGCCACGCGAGAGCAATTCGCGACGAAGTTCTTCGCCGCGACCGCCGTTGCGGATGTACCACTGACGGCTCGTCACGATCTCGAGCGGGCGATCGCCCTTCTCGAAGAACTTCACCGGGTGCGTGATCGGTCGCGGGTCACCGATCATCGCGCTCGATTCGCGCAACATCTCGACGACCTTGGTCTGGGCCTGATTGACGTAGAGACCGGCGATCTGTTCGTACGCGGCGACACCAGCCGCCGAGTCGAGCCCGGTCGGGGGCGTCGTGATGATCCGACCGTCCCGACCGATGATCGCTCGGGTGGGCAGATTCAGTTCGCGCCACCACGTCACGTCGGTGACGTCGCCGAAGGTACAGATCATGGCGATGCCGGTTCCCTTGTCGATCTGCGCCAGGGGATGAGCGACCACCGGCACTTCGACTCCGTACAGCGGTGTGCGCACGGTCGATCCGAAAAGGGGCTGGTATCGCTCGTCGTCGGGGTGGGCGACGAGGGCCACGCAGGCGGCGATCAACACCGGACGGGTGGTGTCGATGACGACGTCGCCCGAGCCGTCGGTGCGCGCGAAGCGCACCTGGTGATAGGCGCCGGGCCGTTCGCGATCTTCGAGTTCGGCTTGAGCGACCGCGGTCTTGAAGTCGACGTCCCAGAGAGTGGGTGCTTCTTGGGTGTAGGCCTCACCGCGAGCGAGGTTGCGCAGAAATGCTCGCTGGCTGACGCGTCGGCTGCGCGCGTCGATCGTGGCGTAGAGATACGACCAGTCGACCGAGAGGCCGAGTCGACGGAACAGGTCTTCGAACACCTTCTCGTCCTGGTGCGTGAGTTCTTCGCACAGTTCGATGAAGTTGGGACGCGAGATCGACACCGCTTGGTGATCCTTGGGCGGGTCGCCGCGGAATGGAGGTTGGAATCCGGATTGGTAGGGCACCGAGGGGTCGCAACGAACACCGAAGAAGTTCTGGACGCGCCGTTCGGTGGGCAGACCGTTGTCGTCCCATCCCATCGGATAGAAGACCGACTTGCCGCGCATGCGTTGATAGCGCGCGATCGTGTCGGTGTGCGTGTACGAGAACACGTGACCCATGTGGAGTGAACCCGACACGGTGGGCGGCGGCGTGTCGATCGCGTACACCCGATCGCGATGGGCCGTGCGGTCGAAGCGGTAGACGCCTTCGGCCTCCCACGCCTCGATCCAGAGAGCCTCGATTCCGTCGAGGGTGGGCTTCTCGGGGATCTCTGCCATGGGTCGCCAGGCTAGGCGAGCGTAGGCTGGACACCTATGTTCCGGCTCTACGACAGTGCGACTTCGGAGGTCCGCGAACTGCGTCTGCGCACACCCGGTCGGGTCGGGATCTACCTGTGTGGTCCCACCGTCTATGGACCCCCGCATCTCGGACACGGTCGCGCCACTCTGGTGTACGACATCCTTCGTCGTTACCTCGAGTGGTCGGGGCTCGAAGTTCGGCTCGTGTCGAACATCACCGACATCGACGACAAGATCATCGATCGCGCCAACCGCGAGGGTCGTCCGTGGCAGGAGATCACCCACAAGTGCGAAGACGTGTGGTTCCGCGCCATGGAAAAGCTCAATGTGGCTCGCCCCACCGACGTTCCGCACGCCACCGAATACGTCGATCAGATGGTCGACATGATCGCGACGCTCGTGCGGGGCGATCGGGCCTACGTGACCAACGACGGCGTGTACCTGTCGGTCGAAGGTGTCGACGACTACGGCCTGCTCGCACATCAGAGCCTCGACGATCTTCTGTCCGGCGGAGGTGAGCGCGAGGTGTTCGGTGCCGGCAACAAGCGTCACCCGGCCGACTTCGCACTCTGGAAGTTCTCCAAGCCCGGCGAGCCGTCGTGGCCGTCGCCGTGGGGAGATGGCCGACCGGGTTGGCACAGCGAATGCGTCGTGATGAGCCTCGAACTCTTGGGCGAAGGTTTCGATCTTCATTGCGGAGGAATGGACCTCAAGTTCCCGCATCACGAGAACGAACGTGCTCAGGCCGTCGCGCTCGGCAAGGAGTTCGCCAGTCACTGGATGCACAACGGCTTCGTCGTCGACGCCGAAGGCGAGAAGATGTCGAAGAGTCTCGGCAACGTGGCCAATTTGCTCGACCTCATGGAGCACTACGACCCGCG
>JBEDFW010000121.1:0-23984 GCA_041174985.1 Actinomycetota bacterium
CACCGGCGGTGACCGAGATCAAGGCGGGCAGCGGGCAGGTGACTTCGTCGTAACCGGCTTCGGTCTGACGATCGGCCTTGAGCGTGCCACCGTCGATCGCAACCTTCTTGGCGAACGTGACCGACGGCAGACCGAGAACTTCGGCCATCTGCTCGGGCACCGTGCCGGTGTAACCGTCGCTCGACTCGGTGGCGGCGATCACGAGATCGGCTCCGCCGAGACGCTTGACGGCCGCGGCCAGAACCTTGGCGGTCGTGAGTGCGTCGGAACCCTGGAGAGCCGGGTCGGACACGAGCACGGCCTTGGCCGCGCCCATCGCGAGCGCCGTGCGCAGACCGGCGGTCTCACCGTTCGGGGCCATCGAGACGAGGCTGACCTCGCCACCGCCGGCCGCGTCGACCAGCTGGAGAGCCATCTCGACGCCGTAGGCATCGGACTCGTCGAGGATCAATTTGCCGTCGCGCTTCAACGTGTTGGTCGAAGAATCGAGGGCGCCCGGCGTGGCCGGATCGGGGATCTGCTTCACACAGACGATGACGTTCATAGCAGGTCATTCTGCTCGCTTGTGCGTCCGTTCACACAACCCGCCGGGGCCCGGTTCGCCCAGCGTGACGCACGACCCACGAGGTGGCCCACTGGTACCGTCGCTCCGTGCGAATCCTGCTGGTCGTCAACTCGTTCGCCTCCTCGGTGACGGCCCGCAACATGGTGATCGTCCACCGAGCCCTGTCCCGAGGGCACGACGTCCAACTGGTCGAAACCAACCGGCGGGGGCACGCCACCCGGTACGCCCAGGACGCCGCCCATCGGGGGCTCGACCTCGTGGTCTCCTTCGGCGGTGACGGCACCCTGAACGAGGTCGCCACCGGTGTCGCCGGCACCGAGACCGCCCTCGCCGTTCTGCCCGGCGGCAGCACCAACGTGTTCGCCCGCACGATCGGCCTTCCCAACGATCCGGTGGCGGCGTCCGAACTGCTGGTGACCGCTCTCGAATCGCCGGAGCGAACCATCCGCCCGATCGGCTTGGGTCGCGTGAACGGTCGATTCTTCTGCTTCCACACCGGCGTGGGTTACGACGCGGCCGTCGTTCGCACCGTCGAAGAACGCGCATACCTGAAGCGTTGGGCCGGACATCCCCTCTTCATCTACGCGGCGCTGCACACGTGGCTCGCCAAGTACGACCGCAAGAAACCGCATTTCTCGGTGGCGGCCGACACCTCGATCGGTGGTCACGGAACCGATGGCACTCCGGGACTCGGCGCGAAGTTCGTGCACGACGGATTCTTCACGATCGTGATGAACACCAACCCGTACACGTTCCTCGGCAATCGTCCGCTCGATCTGTCACCGCACGCCACTCTCGATCGTCCGCTGGTGGCGATCACGTTCCGCACGATGTCGGCCCGCGCGATCGTTTCGTCGCTCGCCGGAGCGTTGCGCGGTGGTGGAATCACACCCAACGAACACGTCGCGGTGTTCGACGAAGTTCACGAACTCGTCGTCGAGGGAACCGCACCGTTCCCGTACCAAGTCGACGGCGACTATCTCGGCGAGACGTCGCGGCTGCACTTCCGCCACGTTCCAGAAGCCGTGCGACTCGTGTTTCCGGCGTGATTCGGCGACGCTGACGCAGTCTCAGCGAAGTTTCACGGCGACGTCGGGAACGTTGGTGCAGATGCCGTCGATTCCCCAGTCGATCAACTCGCGCATGCGCTCCGGATCGTCGCACGTCCAGGTGTTCACCTGCAGACCCGCGTCGTGACAGGCATCGATCAGTTCGCGCGTCACGATGCCGACCCACGGATGAACCGCCGAGTGGCCGGACGCGACGAGGTCGACCGGCGTGTCCGGTGAGACGGCGATGGTGAGCCATGCCGTGCGAATGCTCGGACGCAGTTCGTGACATCGATCGACGGTCTCGCGACGGAACGACGAGATGAGCCAACGATCGTCTCCTTCCGAGCGCGCGGCGAGGGCGGCGATCGTTGCGTCAGCGATGTGATCGGACGGATCGAAGTCGGGTTCGTTGGGATCGTTCTTGATCTCGATGTTGACCCACATCGGTCGGCAGGCGTCGAGCGCGGCATCGAGGGTGGGGACGTGCGCCGGCATCTCGGCGTGATCGGTGTGGACGATGACGCGTCCGTCGGGCAGGACCGGATCGTGGTGGACGACCAGGACGCGATCGCGGGTGCGCCGGACATCGAGTTCGACTCCGTCGGCCCGGAACTGGTGGGCCCGCTCGAAGGCGGCGACCGTGTTCTCCCGCTCGGCCTTGGAGGCCCCCCGGTGGGCAATCACCTGCATCCCCCCATCCTCTCAAAACCCCCAAAATTCGCCCACTCTGTAGCGCTCCCTACCGCCAGGGGTCATCTGCGCAACAGAGTGGGTGAATTTGCTCGATTGTGACTGGACAAAACACGGGAGGAAATCGGGGGTCACCCCTTGATCGGGGGCAGACGGTTTGACACGCTTGACCCCTGGAGGACGGAAGTCCCAACTTCCGCTCCGCCAGCCCCTCACCCCTCGATCCCCCTGGAGCACAACGTGTCGATCCTTGCTTCCTCGCTCGCCCTCGGTTCTGCTGACTACTCCTGGAGGATCGACGCAATCTGCAAGGACACCGATCCCGAGTTGTTCTTCCCGGTCGGCACGACCGGCCAGGCTCTTCTCCAGATCGACCGGGCCAAGCAGGTGTGCGGTGAGTGCCCGGTGAAGATCGAGTGTCTCGACTTCGCCATCGAGACCAACCAGGACTCGGGCATCTGGGGTGGAACTTCCGAGGACGAGCGCCGCGACATCCGTCGTCGCATCGCCGCTCGCAACAAGGCTCTGAAGGCCGCTCAGGCCAACACCGCCGGCGCCGCTGCCAGCTGACGACCGGTCAGCGCGGCAGCCGAAGTTCGACCACGGTTCCGTCACCGCGTCGCACGCCGGCGATCCCGACCTCGTCGAAATCCTCCGGAGTACCGGCACTCATCTGAATCGTGCCGTTCAATTCGGTGGTCACGAGAGTGCGCACGATCGACAAACCGAGACCGGTTGCCGCGTCGAGATCGAAATTGGGGTCGAGTCCACGGCCGTCGTTCACGACCTTGATGTGGATCGAATCGTCGTCGCCGCCCAACAACACGACCACCGTTCCGCCCTCGCTGCCCTCGGGGAACCCGTGATCGATGGCGTTCTGCAGCAGTTCGGTCACCACGACCGACAGGGGTGTGGCGATGTTGGCCGGCAGACGCCCGCCGTCACCTTTCACCAGGAATCGCACCGGCCGATCGGGTGACTGCAAGCTCTCTTCGGCGAGACGCATGAGCGGTCGCACGATCTCGATGAAGGCGAAGTCCTCACCCGGCTCGCGCGACAAAGTCTCGTGCACGAGTGCGATCGTGCGGATTCGGCGCACGCTGTCCTGCACCGCCGCCTTGGCCTCGGGCGACTGGAGACGACGGGCCTGCAAACGCAGCAACGACGAGATCGTCTGCAAGTTGTTCTTCACGCGGTGGTGGATCTCGCGAATGGTCGCGTCCTTCGACAGGAGCATGCGGTCGCGACGGCGAACTTCGGTGACGTCTCGCACCAAGAGAACTCCACCGGTGACGACACCTTCGGCAACGATCGGAATGCACCGGACGAGCAGCGTGACGTCGGCGGTCTGGTCGAACTCTTCGATGACCGGACGCAACGTCTCGAAGGCCTGGCGCGCCGGACTGTCGGCGAAACCCAACTCGGACAGTGTCTGGCCGACTGCGTTGGTGGGAATGCCGACTCGGTGCAACGTGGAGTTGGCGTTGGGTGACGCGTACTGAACACGAGTGTTCTCGTCGAACACCATCGCACCGTCACCGACGCGCGGCGCGGCACTCAGGTCGGCGGCACGACCCGGGAACGGGAAGGTTCCATCGGTGATCATCTGGGCGAAGCGTTGGAAGATGCCGAGGTACGTGCGCTCGAGTTCGCCCGGTTGGCGGCTGTATCGCGACGACCAATTGCGCGTGAGTACGGCGATCGATCCGTGCACACTGCGAACCGGAATGGCCAAGACGTGCACGGCGTCGTCGAGACCGTCCATCGCGAGGTCGCCGTCGCACGACTCGCCGTCACGGAACGCGCGGTCGATGAGAGCGATCGTGGCGTCGTTGGCCAATTCGCCCACGAGGTCCTGCGGATAGATGGTTCGCCCGGTCGCCGGACGTACCTGTGCACCCACGATCCAACGACCGTCGCGATCACGCAGGTACAAGACGAGGTCGGCGAAACTCAGGTCGGCGAGCATCCCCCATTCGCCGATCAGCTGCTGAAGATGCGCAGCGTCCTCACGTGGAAGTTCGGTGTGTTGCCGGACGACGTCGGCAAGGGTTGCCATGGATCAAGTCTGCCCGACAGCGCACCGCCGGAACGATCACTTCAGATTCGGTTACGACCCGAATCCATCATCCGGGATTCGGTTACGACCCGAATCCCATCTTCTTGTCCTTGTCGGTGGACCCGATCTCCACGAACGCGATCTTCGACGCCGACACCCCGACCTGGCGACCACGCTTGTCGGTGAGCCACAGAACGTCGACGGCACCGGCCAATGCCGACTCGGCCAGCTTGCGCGTGGCCTCGAGTTGGTCGTCGGCCTGTTCGATCACGACTTCCCGACCGACGTTGCTCACCACGATGCGAACTTCCACGGGTTCCTCCCAGAACACACTGCCGTTGCCGACGTTTGCGAACGACGCTACCGGCTAGACGACCGTCGCACAGAAGGTGTCGCCCTGCGGGAGCGACGCACTCGTGGACACGTCGGTGTCACCGTACAGGGCCGTCAACATGCCCTTCACCATCCCCCGATCGACCGCGCACACGACCGGATGCTCGAGCGCGACGTCACCGAACGGGCAGTGATTGTTGATGATGCGCAACTGGTCGTTGCGCTTCTCGGCGTGGGCGGCGAAACCGTGCGCCGTGAGCGCGTCGGCCACGGCCTGCATCGCCGAGCGAAGACTCCGCTGCCCGGCCGCCAGATCGGCACCGGTGAGAGCCGACGCCATGGCCTTGCCGTACTCCTGTCCGACTTCTTCGGCGATTGCTTCAGCGCGATCGTGTGGCAGCAGAGCAAGGGTCTTGCCGAGAAGGCTCAACACGAGATCGTCACTGCGAATGGGCAATTCGCCTTCGACGCGATCGGCGACGGCCACGTAGATCTTGGACGGACGTCCGGCCCCGGCACCGGCGGCACGCGCCACCGACACTTCGACGTATCCGCCGGCGGCCAATTTGTCGAGGTGATGTCGGGCCACGTTGGGGTGCACACCGACCTCGCGGGCCACGACCGCCGCGGTGGAGCCTTCGGCGTGATCGCGCAGGAACATGTAGATCGCCCGGCGGGTCGGATCACCGAAAGCGTTCGTGATCGCCGCCACAGTGGCCGTGAACGAGCCCGCAGGTGAACGAGAACCACTCGTCGGGGTGGAGGCGCTCACGGACACGCCGGTATTCTACCTATCGCCATAGTGCAAATTCGGCGTGAGCCATCACGTCGCACCACGACTCGGGAGCCCCCACCCATGACACTGACCCGTGAGCAGGTCGTCGACGCCCTTCGGCCCGTCGAAGACCCCGAACTCCATCGCTCGATCGTCGACATCGGCATGCTTCGCGACGTCACCGTCGACGCCGACGGAAAGGTCGGCATCCTCGTCGCTCTCACCGTGGCCGGTTGTCCCCTCCGCAACGAGATCTCCAATCGCGTGAACGGCGCGGTCACCGTTCTTCCCGGCGTGAAGAACGTGAATCTCGAATTCACCGTCATGAACGACGACGAGCGCGCTGCACTGCGCGAGAAGTTGCACGGCGACCCTTCGTCCACCGCCGGACAAGGCCAGGCGCACGGCCACGCCGAAGGTCGCATCATCCCCTTCGCGCAGCCCGGTTCGAAGACTCGGCCCCTGCTCATCTCGTCGGGCAAAGGTGGCGTCGGCAAGTCGAGTGTCACCACCAACCTGGCCGTCGCCCTCGCTGCGCAAGGGCACAAGGTCGGCGTCGTCGACGCCGACATCTACGGCTTCTCGATTCCACGCATGCTCGGCGCCGACCGTGATCCGGTCGTCATCGATCGCATGCTGTTGCCACCCGAGTCGTACGGCGTGCGTTGCATCTCGATCGGTTACTTCGTCCCCGACGGACAGGCCGTCGTGTGGCGCGGACCGATGCTTCACAAGGCACTCGAGCAGTTCCTCACCGACGTGTACTGGGACGAACCCGATTTCCTTCTCATCGACATGCCACCCGGCACTGGTGACATCGCGCTTTCGCTCAGCCAGTACCTGCCGCGTGGTGAGGTGTACGTGGTCACCACACCGCAGGCCGCCGCGCAGAAGGTCGCTCGCCTGTCGGCCGCCATGGCGCAGAAGGTGAACCTGCCCGTGAAGGGCGTGATCGAGAACATGTCGTGGTTCACCGGTGACGACGGCAAGAGGTACGAGTTGTTCGGCAAGGGTGGCGGAAAGGAACTAGCCGACGAACTCGGTGTGCCGCTCCTCGGTCAGCTCCCACTCGTCCCGCAGTTGCGCGAAGGTGGTGACGACGGTCGTCCGATCGCCGCGGTCGCACCCGACAGTGAAGCGGGCCGCATCTTCCACTCGATCGCCGAAAAGGTCGCCAAGGACATGAAGCCGAAGAAGATCTTCAGCAAGTTCCTGAAGGTCAACGGCTGATCAGTCGTTCCAGAAGCGCTGCTCCCGGAAGGGGTCGGCGTACATGTGGTAACCGTTGCGCTCCCAGAAACCGGGTGCATCGGACGGACGCAGTTCGAGACCACGTACCCACTTCGCACTCTTCCAGAAGTACAGATGCGGAATCACGATCCGCACCGGTCCACCGTGATCGGCTTCGATCTCTTCACCTTCGTAGGCGTACGCCACGATCGCTTCGTCGGTGGTGATGTCGGCCAGCGGCACGTTGGTCGTGTAGCCGAACTCGGCGTGCTCCATCACGTGAGTGGCATCGGACTGCACCCCGGCCATTTCGAAAAGATCGCGCACACGAACACCGGTCCAGGTGGTGTCGAACTTGCTCCACTTCGTGACGCAGTGAATGTCGAAGGTCAAGGTGGTGGCCGGCAACGCCTTCAATTCGTCGAGCGTGAGGGTGAACGGACGGTTAACGAGACCGAAGATCGACAGATTCCACTCACCTGGTGCGTACTGAGGAACATCACCCACGTGAAGTACGGGAAACCGATCGGTGAGGTACTGACCAGGAGGAAGTCGAGATGCGTCGTAGCCCTTGGCTGCTGTTTCCTGACGATTCCGTTCGAAGAATCCCATGCGCGAAATTCTGACTCACCGTCGTTTGAAACCCACCGTCGTGCCCCTGCTATTTTTCGCCCGTGCCCGAATCGATCTTCCTGGTTCGTCACGCGAAAGCGGGCGACCGTTCCAAGTGGGACGGAGACGATCGCTTTCGCCCGCTCACCAAGAAGGGCTGGCGACAGGCACAGCATCTGTGCGATCGCATCGGAGAACTCGTCGTTCCGGGCTCCGGACTACGCCTCGTGTCGAGTCCGTACATTCGTTGTCGACAGACGATCGAACCGCTCGCCGCTCGACTCGATCTCCACATCGAGGACGATGACCGGCTGGCCGAAGGATTTCGCCTCGACGGTGCGCTCGAACTCGTGACGTCACTCCCCCACGGTTCGGTCATGTGCAGTCACGGAGACGTCATCCCCGACGTGATGACGGCACTGCAGCGTCGCGGAACCGAGATGCTCTCGGATCCCGACTGGCGCAAGGGTTCGGTGTGGGTGCTCGATCGTCACGACGGCGAAGTGATCGGCGCGACGTGTTGGGCGCCGCCGAGCGACGACTGACGGCGTCACACGTTCGTCAGGGATTCGCGGCGGCGACGTCAGCCGCCAGACCTTCGACCAACGTCTTCACCTCGGCCGGTGGGTCGGAGGCGAGGCACGCATCGACTTCGGCTTCGGCCGCTTCGGCGTCGTCGAGGAATCGGAAGAACGCGATACCGAGGAAGCAATGCGCGTCGGGATACGTGTCGTCGACGACGGTCGCCTGACGCAACAACACCAGCCCCGACTGGAATCGCTCACGCACCACCTCATCGGACGAGGTCTGATCCTGGGTGGCCGACAAGATGGTGAGCCAACCGATGTACGTGAGCGCTTCGACGTTGTCGGGTTCGGTCGCCAACACTTGCGAATACAACTCGACGGCCCGCGGGATGTCACCCATTCCGACGGCTCGCGCCTCGACGAGGAGCGACGACACGCTTCCGTCACCGATCGATCCGGTCATGGTCTGACCGGGCAGACGTTCGCCGGCGCTGTTGGCCACGATCACTCCGGCCACCGCGGCGAGAGCGACCACGACGACGCCGACGGCGATCGCCCGCCATCGTCGCGGACGTGACGGAGTCGGCTGCGCAGCCTGCTTCACCTCGTCGAGTTCGCGCAACACACCAGCGGCCCGAGCCGTGTACGACTCCTTGAGCGCTCGATAGTCGTCCTCGGTGACGTCACCGGCACCTCGCTCACGTTCGAGATCGTCGAGAGAACGGAGAAGGAAATCGCGCTCCTCCTCGAGGATCGCTCGCTCTTCGGGAGTCACGTGTCGCCCCGGTCGCGTCGAGCCCGTGCCACGAGCACTTCGTCGTCGGCCGTGGCCACCAGAATCCGATTCTCACGACGCCAGCGTCGAAAGACGAAGGCCATGCCCACGAACGCCACCACCGCGACTGCGACCGGCAATGCCCACACCAGACCCTCGAGACCCGATGCGCGTGGAATCAGCAGCACGTCGCTACCGAAACTGGCTTCGATACTGCTCACGATCTCTCCGTCGGTGAGTCGGCCGTCGGCAACCAGACGAGCGACTTCCTTCTTGATCGCCACCGAGGCGCTGCCACGAGACTCGAAAACGCTCTCGCCGTCGCACGTCGGACACGCCAGGCGTTTCGACACCGCGTCGATGCGCTCCTGCGGGGTCGCCGGTCCGGCGTCGCGCTGGACACCGACGACCAACAGCGCCACGAACGCGAACAAGAGAACCATCCAGCCGACCGGACTCTTCAGAGCACGCTGCACCTTGCTCATGCGCCGGCCATCCCAGTGAGAGTCTCGATGACCGTGCCGAGCAACTCGGCGGTGATCTCACCGGCGAATCGTTCGACCACGACACCGGTGGGACTCACGATCCAGGTCTCGGGCACCTTGGCCACACCGAAGGCGACGGCGATCTCACTGTTCTCGTCGCGCACGATCGGCCATCCGCCTCCGTTCTCGTCGAAGAACTCCCGCACTGCATCCTCGTCGTCGTCGTTCACGATGGTGATCAGTTCGGCACCGACGCCGGCATCACTCGCCTGAGTCGCGGCGAACTTCACGAGTTCGGGGTGCTCGCGCTTGCACGGCACACACGTGGAGTTGAAGAAGTTGAGGACGACCCACGACCCACGTCGGCGCGAGAGATCGAAGGTCTCACCGTCATAGGTGGTGCTCGTGACCGCCGGAGCCGCGCGGCCGAGAAGGGGCGAATCGGCGGTCTCGGTCGAACGACCCGATGCCACGACGAAGACGATCACCATGAACACGACGAGGGCGATACCCGCCGACGCGACGATCGGTCCGAGACGTCGACGCTCAGACACGAGCCGTCTCCTCGTCTCCCGACGCGATGCCTTCCGACGCCGGAGCCTCCGGACGCCGACGCCCACCCGGGAACGCCGAGAGAACCGTGCCGAGGGCCAGCAGACCACCACCGATCCAGAGCCACAGGATCAACGGCTTCACGAACACCTTGATGCGGGCCTCGGTGTCGTCGGGGCGGACGTCACCCTCGAGGGTGAGATAGAGATCGTGACGCAGTCCGGTGCGAACGCTAGGTGTGCCGATGTCCATGCCTTGTTGCAAGTACTTGCTGCGCGACGGCTCGTACACCGGACCGCCGTCGATGCGCACCTGCGCCTTCAACGACGACTTCACGTCGTCGGATTCGAGAGTGAGACCCTCGAAGGTGAAGGTGTGTCCGGAGAACTCGACGGTGTCACCCACCGACATCACGAACTCCTGACTGCGGGTGTACGCACCCGACGCGGCGAGGGCCACCGAGATCACGATCACGCCCAGGTGCACCACCATGCCGCCATTGGCACGACCGACGAATCCGCGCCAGCCGTTACGACGAGTGGCGAGAGCCAACTGACGAAACGCCGATCCAGCTGCGAAGCCGCCCAACGCGAAGGCGAGCAACGGCGCCCAACCACCGTTGCCGATGATCACGGCGAAGGCCAGCGCGGCGATTCCGCACACCGCCGGCCAGAAGAGCCGTACGCGCAAAACTTCACCGGTCGTCTTGCGCCAGGGCAACACTGGTGCGACCGCCATCAAGAAGAGCATCGTGAGTCCGATCGGCTTCGTCATTCGATCGAAGAACGGCGCGCCGACGACGAGTCGTCGGTCCTGCAGAGCCTCCACGATCAGCGGGAACACCGTTCCGAGCAGCACGACGAAAGCGAAGAGCGTGAACAGGACGTTGTTGGCGAGGAAGGCGCCCTCACGACTGAGCGGTGAATCGATGGTGCCCGGTGAACGCAATCGATCACCACGCCAGCCGATGAGCCCGAGCGCGGTCACCACGATGATCGTGAAGAAGACCAACAACCACGGCCCCACGCTTCCTTCGGCGAATGCGTGCACCGAGTTGATCACTCCCGAGCGAGTGAGGAACGTGCCGAGGATCGTGAGGCTGAACGTCGCGATCACGAGACTGAGATTCCAGACGCGCAGCATTCCGCGACGTTCTTGCACGATGACCGAATGGAGAAAGGCGGTGCCGGTGAGCCACGGGAGGAAGCTCGCGTTCTCGACCGGATCCCACGCCCATACACCACTCCATCCGAGGACCTCGTAACTCCACCATCCACCGAGGATGATGCCGAGCGTGAGAAATCCCCACGAGTAGACGGTCCAGCGTCGCGTGGCGAGGAGCCATCCTTCGCCCACTCGTCCGGTGATGAGGGCGGCCATGGCGAAGGCGAACGGCACCGTGAAGCCGACGTAGCCGAGATACAGGATCGGCGGGTGGAAGACCACCAAGACGTGGTTCTGCAAGAGCGGATTGGGTCCCGGACCATCGGTGACTCCGGCCGGACCGAGAGCGAACGGATCGGCCGGTCCGAAGGACAGAAGGAAGAAGAACAGACTCACCGTGAACATGACCACCATGGCCCACGCGAGCAGGACGTCGTCGCGACGCGATCGGAACTTCACAGCGACCGCCACCATGAACCCGCTCAGAATCAGCACCCACATCAGGATCGAACCCTCGAGCGCGCTCCAGAGAGCGGTCACGTTGTACAACGCAGGAGTGCTGCGCGAGCCGACCTGTTGCACGTACGCAAGACTGAAGTCCCGCGTGATGAGGGCGCGCTCCATGACGACGAAGGCGACGAGCGCAGCAGCGAAGGCGACGTAGGCGTATCTGGCCGTCGCCCGCAGGATCTTGGGATCGTTGCGTCGGATCCCGGTGACGGTGATCGCGATTCCGAAAACGCAGACCAGGACACCGAGCAGAATCGCGCCGCGGCCGACAGCCGCGTTCAGGCTGACTGCGAGCACGCGGTTCCCTCCGGCGCCTCGAGCACTTCCTCGTCGACCCGATCGGGATTGTCGGCGACGTATTCGTTGGAGTGCTTCACCTCGATGCGATCACCGAGGAACACGCCGTTCTCGACGACCCCGTGCACCACCACGGGAATGCACTCCTTGAAGATGCCGCCGGGTTCGCCGTCGTACCGGACCGGCATCGTCGCACCGTTGAACGACACCGAGAACGAAGTCGCCAATCCGTCGTTCTTCACCGAACCCTCGTCGACCACACCCTGGATGCGCAGACGACGACCGGCATCGCACCCCTCCTTCACACCGACTTCGTCGACGTTGCAGTAGTAATCGATGGCCGAAGTGAGGAACTGCGTCACCACCACACCGCCCGCCGCGATCACGAGCACGAGAACCAGAGCCGGAATCACACGGCGACGTCGGCGAGCCGGAGTGGCCTCGGGCGCGGGACGAGGAGTCAGGTCCACGGGCGCGACTCCGGAGGAACCTGCCGACCGATGCGACGAGCACGCCGCACGACGGCGAACGTGAAGAGTCCGATCGATCCGAACGTGACGAGGTAACTGGCCAAGATGAAACCGAGATCCTTCATCGCGCGACCGCCTCGGCGCGACGAGCCTCGAGGGCGACGTCGAGGCCGACGTCGTCCATCATGTCCTGCAACGTGAGAGCACGCTGACGATGGAGAAGCATCCAGACGTACATGAGCGTGAAGACGATGACGCCGAGGAAGAGCGTGAACAACATGAGTCCGTCCATCGTCACGTCGGTGTTGCCAGCGACGCTCGCCTCCTGATGCAGAGAGTTCCAGAGGCGCACCGAGAAATGAACGAGCGGGATCTCGAGAACGGCGAGCAAGGCGAGCACGCCGCTGCGCCGAGCGCGCTGATGATGAGTCCCGCCGAGATTGCGAACGGCGAGGTAGCCGACGTACGTGATGAAGAGGAACGCCGTGGTGGTGAGTCGAGCGTCCCAGGTCCAGAACGTGCCCCAGGTGAGTCGGCCCCACAACATCCCGGTCACGAGGGAGATCCCCATGAAGAGCACACCGATCTCGGCCGAGGCGCCAGCCACCCGGTCCCAGGCCAGTGAGCGCGTGCGGCGGAAGAGATACATGGCCGACGAGAAAGCAGTCACGACGAAGGCCAGATAAGCCAGCCACGCACCGGGCACATGCGCATACATGATGCGCACCGATTCACCTTGATTGATGTCGGCCGGTGTGACGAACAATCCGAACGACACGAGCCAGGCGATACCGAGCAGAGTGACGACGCCCAGACCGCGGGTGAAACCCGTTCCGGTGACGCGATCGCGCCGGCTGGTGTCGGCGACTTCTGCGGTCATCGGGGGTCTCCTTCGGTGCGTTTCACTCGTCGATGAGCGACCCATAGGCCACTGCACCAACGACACTGAACATCACGGCGAACACGGCGAGCAAACCCAGCCAAGGCCATCCTTCACTCACCTCGATGCCGTTGGTTCGAAAGGCTGACTCGGTGGCCCGAGTGGCGCCGATCAGAACCGGTGCCACCACCGGCAACACGAGCAGCGGGAGCAGCGTTTCCCGGCCCTTGACACCAGCAGCGAGACCTCCGTACAGGGTACCTACGCTCGCCAATCCCACGGTCGCGACGAGGGCCGTCGTGACCAAGAGCACGATGCCCGACGGCGACGGATCGGCTCGATAGAGCACGATTGCGGCCACCACGAGCAATGCCTCGAGCACCGCGAGCTGAACGGCCAGGGCGGCGACCTTTCCGAGGTAGATCCCCATGGGTTCGACACCAGCCGACCGCAATGCATCGAGAGCACCGTCGGCGGTCTCGACGGCGTACGACCGCGCGACGATGAAGAGGACGCTGAAGATCGTGGCCAACCAGATGAGTCCGGGCGCCACTCGTTCGAGGACTGCATCGCTGTCGAGCGCGAACGCGAACATGATCATCACCAGAACCGCGAACGGCAGGACCTGATTGGAGACGACGCGACTGCGCCATTCGACGCGGAGGTCCTTTCCGGCCACGAGTCGGGCCGACCGCCACGTGCTCGAGGCACTCACGACGCGCTCCCCTCGAGGTCACGCGTCTGGCCGGCCACCACTTCGACTTGGCGCATGGCGAGAGCACCCGCCCGCTCGAGTTCGTGACTCGCGACGACGATGGTCGCTCCGGCACCCGCCGCCGATCGCAGAACACGATCGAGTTCGTCGCGACCGTCGGCATCGAGACCGGCGTGAGGTTCGTCGAGCAACCACAATTCGGCGCGGCGCGCGATGAGAGCAGCCAAAGCGGTACGACGACGTTGTCCGGCCGACAGACGCGACACGACGACATCGGCGAGTCGCCCGTCGATCGCCATTCGACGCATGGCGTCGGCCACCTCGTCGTCGGTCGCTCCGATCGTGCGACCCCAGAACCTCACGTTCTCGGTGACGGTGAGGTCGGCGTAGAGACCGTTGTGATGGCCGATGAGTCCGACCCGACGACGCACCGCGTCACGGTCGATGCCGAGATCGTGACCGAGAACTCGAGCCGATCCGCGTTCGACGGGAAGAAGGCCGGCACAGAGTCGGAGAAGTGTGGTCTTGCCGGCGCCGTTCGGACCACGGAGCAACAGGATCTCGCCGCGCTCGACACGCAAAGTGGCGCCCGCCAGGGCCGGGAACGAGCCGATGAGCGCCACCACATCGACCAGGTCGATGACGGGTGTCTGCGTCGACGACGCCTCGGCGGACATACGTCCACGACGCTACCGGTGGCTCTCGCACCACTAGCGTTCGGGATTCGTGGAACCCGACGGTGACATCTTCGATCGCGCCCGTCGGCGTGACTGGTACTGGTTCCTCGGCCGGCTGGGTCAATCCCTCATCGTGCTCGGCGTTCTCATGTTCCTCTTCGTGGGGTACCAGTTGTGGGGCACCGGCATCGAGGAATCCCAGGCGCAGAACCGGCTCGAGAGTCGATTCCGCGATTACGTCTCGACCGACGTCGAATCGTCGTCCACCGACGACGTGTCGTCCGACGCTTCGCCACCTGCGCCGTCGTCGACGTGGGAACCGGTGGTCGTCGACGAGGGTGATCCGATCGCCGTCATCGACATCCCCGATCTCGGTGTGTCGAAGTACGTCGTCGCCGGTGTGAACGCCGGCGATCTGAAGAAGGGTCCGGGCCATTACCCGATGACACCGCAGCCGGGGCACCTCGGCAACGTCGCCATCGCAGGTCACCGCACCACTTACGGCGAGCCGTTCCGTGACCTCGACCGACTCGAGAGCGGTGACGACGTCGTGATCACCGACGTCGCCGGGCGCACCTTTCACTACGTCGTCACCGACACGTTCGTCGTCGGACCCAACGATTCATGGGTCGTGACGACCACCGACCCGACGCGGGCGCTCCTCACTCTCACGACCTGCCATCCCGAGTTCTCGGCCAAACAGCGACTCATCGTGACGGCCGAACTCGACACGTCACGCTCGACGGTCGTCGACGACCGACCGTTCCGTTATGCGCGCGCTTCCGAAGACAGCGCACCGACCGAAGCGACCGTGACCGACACTGTTGACCCAGCAATCACCGACGACGTGGTCGACGACGACCCGATCTCCAGTGGATCCGCACTCGGCGACGGTGTCGTCGACGAGGTCGAATTCGAAGTCGACACGTTCAGTGAGGGTTGGTTCGCCGATCCGGGCGCCTGGCCGCATGTCATCGGCTGGACGCTCGTGCTCCTTCTCGTGGTGTTCGGCGGTTGGTACGTGTACCGAATCTTCGCCAGTCGGATCCTCGGCGTCGCCGTGGCGATCGCTCCCTTCCTCGTGATCCTCTACTTCGTGTTCCAGAACGTCAATCGACTGCTACCGCCCAATCTCTGATCGGTTCTGGTGGCAGATCAGCACGTTTCAGGTGACGTTTTTGCCACCAGAAGCACCAAGGGGTCAGTGGCCGGAGAAGTTCGGGGGGCGCTTTTCCTTGAAGGCTCGGCGACCCTCCTCGGCATCGGCACTCGCCCATGCCGCCAGACGAGCCGCTTCGATCTCGTCGACACTCGGATCGAGTGAGGCGCCGGCACCCATGAGCGACTCGAGAGCGATCTTGTGCGCGCGAATCGTGAGCGGCGCGAGATCGCACAACGAACGAGCCCACTCGTGAGCATCGGCGACCGTTCCGAGTCGATGCACGAATCCGCCCACGAGTTCGGCCGCCGTCGCCGACTCTCCGGTCAACAACATGCGTCGCGCCACACTCGGGCCGGCTTCGATCATCACGCGTGACACGGTCCAACGATCGACCGCCAATCCGAGCTTCGCGGCCGGAACACCGAATCGACTCTCGGGAGTGGCGATGCGCAGATCGCACGCAGCGGCCAGTTGCGAGCCCGCACCGAGAGCCGGGCCGTCGATCGCCGCGATCGTGATCACCGGCGACGCACCGAACGACTTCAGGACGCGCAACAGCGTCTCGGTGAACTCGCCGAGTTCGACACCTCCGAGATCGGCTCCACTGCAGAAAGCCGGTGGGGCGCCCGACAGAACGACGACGCGCGCATCACCGAGGTCACCGAGAACTCGCTCCAACTCCTGCAACGTGACGAGGTCGACGGCGTTGCGCGTCTCGGGACGATCGATGGTGACCGAGAGCACGCGCCCGTCACGTTCGACTCGAACTGCCACGATCGAACCGTAGTCGCTAGGGTCTTCGTGTGACCCAAGCCGGACGCGACCCCGTACGTGAGAAGCGTGAACGCATCGCCCGCTGGACACTTCTCGCCAACCGCGTCGGCTATCTCTTCTTCGCCGCTGCCATCGCCCTCTTCGTGATGGCGTTCGTGCTCGGCTTCAAAGGTCCACTCGTCACCGTCATCACGGTGTGCCTCGTCGTCGGCTCCATCCTGCTCGCACCGGCGATCGTTCTCGGCTACGCCGTGAAGGCCGCCGAAAGAGACGACCGAGAACGCGGTCTCTGACCGGTCTCGGGTTACCATCGCCCTCGTATGGCCATGCGCATGCCCGCCGCCGAGAGGCGCGAACAGCTCCTCGCCGTGGCCCTCGACGTCTTCGCCCGACAGGGCTTCCACGAGACCTCGATGAACGAGGTGGCCGAGGCGGCTGGCATCACCAAGCCGGTTCTCTATCAACACTTCGACTCCAAGCGTGAGTTGTATCTCGCCGTGATCGAAGAGGCCGGTCGTCGCATGATCGAAGCGATCGCCTATCAATCGCTCGCCACCGCCGACGAACGCGAACGCACCCGACGCGGATTCGCCGCGTACTTCACCTGGGTGGCCGAGGATCACGACGCGTTCCAGGTGCTCTTCGCCAGTGACTCACGCCGGGATCCCGAATTCAACGAAGTCGTCCGATCGTTCACGTCGAAGATCGCCGATCTCATCGAGCCTCTCATCACCGCCGACATCGATCCCGATCACCGTCGCACCCTGGCGTACGCGATCGTCGGCATGACCGAAGGTGTCTCACGGCGACTGGTCGAGACGGGTCACGACTTCGATCCCGACGTGATCGCCCGTCAGGTGAGCGATCTCGCCTGGGCCGGACTGCGCGCCGCGCAACGCCCGGCTTCGGCCAATCGCAACTGACGGTCTTGCCTACACGCGTCGCAGGACGCGCAGACTTCCGGTCGCCGACACTTCGGTGAATCGTCCACTCGCCAACGCCGGTACATAGATCTGCTCGTACGGCGGTCGCCCACCGTCGGCCGGGTCGGGGAACACGTCGTGAATGGCCAACGTTCCACCCGGAGCGACGTGAGGCGTCCAGAGTTCGTAATCGAGACGGGCGGGTTCGATTCCGTGTCCGCCGTCGATGAAGAGGAAAGCGAGCGGGGTCGACCAAGCGCGCGCCACGATCGGCGACTCGCCCACGACGGCCACCACCACGTCGTCGAGTCCGGCGCGGCGAATCGTGCGTCGGAAGTGGGGCAAGGTGTCGAGCCGGCCGGTCTCGGGGTCGACGAGTGAGGTGTCATGCCACTCCCATCCGGCCTGGTTCTCTTCCGATCCGTAGTGATGGTCGACGGCGAACACCACCGTCGACGCGTCGCGCGCCGCGGCACCGAGCCACACCGTGGAACGCCCGCAGTACGAACCGACTTCGAGGAACGGGAGTCCGGGAACGGCCGAGCCGGCAGCACGGGCGGCGTCGTACAGCGCGTCACCTTCGTCGGGGGGCATGAAACCGGTCGCCGACAGGGCGACGGCGCGAAGTTCAGCGTCGATGACCGCTCACCACGCGTCCCAGTGAATGATCGAGTCGGCCGGCGGACGCTTGGCCGGCTTGAAGTCGGTTCCCTGGGTGAACGCGAGAGGAGTGAGACAGACCTGTTGCACGGTCTCGAACGGGATACCGAGCACGTCGGCCATCTGCTGCTCCATCATGAGATGCACGGTCGTCCACGCCGTGCCGAGTCCTCGGGCACGCGCGGCGAGCATGAAGCTCCACATGGCGGGCAGAACGTTGCCCATGATCGACGACACCATCATTCCGGGCATGCCGTCGGCGCGCGCTCCCTGCGTGCAACCGATCACGAGGACCGGTGCATCACCCATGTGATCGCCCAGGTAGTCGGCCGAGTCGGCCGAACGCTGCTGCTGCTGATTGGCGTCGGCTTCACCCTTGTCGATGGTGCGGATGTAGACGCCGTCCATCGACTGGTAGATCGAATAGCACTGTCGGTAGATCTCTCCGATGGCCTTGCGCTTGGCTTCGTCGCGCACGACGACGAACTGCATCGTCATGTTGTTCGAACCCGACGGTGACTGCATGGCCAGTTCGACGCACTCGCGGACGAGTTGGTCGGGCACCGGACGGGTGAAATCGAGGCGTTTGCGGACCGCCCGGGTGGTGGACAGCAATTGATCGGGATCGAGCGGGAGCAGAGCCATGGGGCGACCCTATCCCTCCGCCCAACCGAGGTTCCACGCCGCCCGGCTCCTCCGGCGCCTCCGATCGTGCGAGAATGCCCACGTGTCCGACACCCTCCAAGGACTGATCGATCTCCTCGATCTCGAACCCATCGAGGTCAACATCTTCCGTGGGCGTTCGCCCCAGGAGAACCGCCAGCGTGTCTTCGGCGGACAAGTCGCCGGTCAGGCGCTCGTGGCCGCCTCGCGAACCGTCGACGACCGCGACCGACGCGTCCACTCGATCCACGCCTACTTCCTCCGACCGGGTGACCCCACCGCACCGATCCTGTACGACGTCGACCGCATCCGCGACGGACGCAGTTTCAGCACTCGTCGTGTGGTCGCGATCCAGCACGGTCAGGCGATCTTCAATCTGCAGGCGAGCTTCCACTCCCCCGAAGAAGGCATGTCGTACCAGACCGAGATGCCCTCGGTCGTGTCACCCGACTCGCTTCCCGACTTCAAGACGCGAATGGCACCGCACAAGGACATGCTCGGCGAGTGGTACGACCGCCCGCGTCCGATCGACGTTCGCTACGTCGAAGGTGATCCGATGTCGCGCTCTCGTACACCAACCGATCGGCAACAGGTGTGGTTACGCGCCGACGGCCGACTTCCCGACGATCCCACGCTTCATGCGTGCATCGTCACCTACGCGAGCGACATGACGCTGCTCGACACGACTCTCCTGCCGCACGGTCTCAACTGGACCGACAACGTGCAGATGGCGAGCCTCGATCATGCGATGTGGTTCCACCGTCCGTTCCGCGCCGACGAATGGTTGCTCTACGACCAGAGCACGCCCACCACGTCGCACGCACGCGGATTGGCCACCGGCTCCATCTACACCCAGGACGGCCATCTGGCCATCAGTGTGGTGCAGGAAGGTCTCATTCGGCGCGAACGTTCATGATGCGACGCCTCGCCTTCGCATCGATCGTGTCGATGATCGCGCTCGCCGCGTGTGGCTCGACGAGCTCCGAGCCCACCACCGAACCGGTCGTCGACGTCGATCCGTCGGTTCTCGAACCGGTGTCCACCGAGCCACCGAACGTCCTACCCGGCGACACCGTCCCGGCCGACCCGGTTCTGCCCTTCATCGACGTCACACTCGGTGATGCCGTGTCGGGATGGAGCGAACCGGTCGACATGGCGTCGTGGGCCGATCGCGAGACCCACGTCGTCGAGCGCAACGGAAGCGTGCGACGAATGAACGACGACGGAACACCCGGCGAGGTTCTCCTCGACGTCAGCGAACTCACGCGCGCCGAAGGCGAACGCGGCCTGCTCGGTCTGGCCTACTCCCCGGATGGATCACGCGCCTTCGTGAACCACACCGATCTCGAGGGTGACACGGTCGTGGCTCGCTACGACGTTCGCCCCGATGGAACCTTCGACACCTCGTCACGGCTCGAGGTGCTGCGCATCGAACAGCCCTACCCCAATCACAACGGTGGTGACCTCGTCATGACCGACGACGGCCTCGATCTGCTCGTCTTCACCGGTGACGGTGGATCCGGTGGGGATCCCGATCGCTACTCGCTCGACCCCGATTCGCTTCTCGGCAAGGTCGTGCGACTCGACGCGACGTCGGATGCACCGGCGCCCGAGATCTGGGCGGTCGGACTCCGCAATCCGTGGCGAGTCTCCACCGATCCCTGGACCGGTGATCTCTGGATCGCCGACGTGGGTCAAGGTGAATGGGAGGAAGTGAACCTCGTCGATCTCGGCGACTTGCGTGGCTCGTCGTTCGGATGGAGCGCCTACGAGGCGAGTCACGCGTTCAACGACGACCAGCTCGATCGCCATCGGCAGTACCGCGAAGTGCTTCCGGTCTTCGAATACGAGCACGTGAACGGCGACTGTTCGATCTCCGGAGGTTCGGTGGTACGAGACGAAAGCGTCGAATCATCCGGCGACTGGTACGTCTTCTCCGACTTCTGCAGCGGTGTCGTGCGCGCACTCTGTGTGGAACCCGGAGGTCTCGACACCTGTGGACTCCTCGCTCTCGGCACCGTGCCCACCTCGGTGGCCGTGGTCACCGATCATCGCAATCGTGTGTGGGTCATGTCGCTCGACGGCGTGCTGGTGCCGCTCGTCGCCGGCTGACTCTCGCTTCGGCTCGGCTCAGTGCCCGGTGAAACGCGGCGGACGCTTCTCGAGGAACGCTCGAACGCCCTCTCGATGATCGGCCGTGGCGAACAACTCGCCCAGAGCGGCCGACACCCAGGCACCGAGCGCCGTCCAATCGGGATCGAGGGTGTCGCGCAACCCGGCTTTGAGCCGTTGCACGGCCAAGGGAGGGTTGGCGGCGATACGTGAAGCGAGAGCGACCGCCGTGGCGAGCAACTCGTCATGAGGAACGACACGCGACACGAGACCGATCTCCTGGGCCGTGACGGCGTCGATCACGTCTCCGGTGAAGAGGAGTTCGGCCGCCTTCTCACGACCCACCAGCTGAGCGAGACGTCCGATGCCGGCCACGTCGGACACCAGACCGCGCAACACGAACAACTCTCCGAACCTGGCCTTCTCACTGGCCACCCGAATGTCGGCCATCAGAGCCAGTTCCATGCCCCAGCCGACCGCCGCTCCGTTGACCGCAGCGATCACCGGGAGATCGGAGTACAGGAGAGCTCCGGCCGCCGGCGTGAGCCGGGGTGTGCGGTCGACGGTGACCGGCGCCTGACCCGCTTCGCCCCCGCCCATGACCTGCCGGACGTCGTCGCCACTGCAGAAGGCCGGGTCGGAGCCGGTGATCACCAGGCACCGCACGCCGTGTTCGGGGGCCCGACGAACCAGTCGTTCGAGTTCGGCGTACATGCCATGAGTGAGTGCGTTGCGTGCCTCGGGACGATCGAGAGTGATGACGCCGATGTGCTCGTCGAGAACGTGGAAGCGAATGTCGGACGACGACGCGTCGACCATCAGCGCCGCTGCCCCATGAACATGCGCTTCAGAGCGTCGTAGTTCTCGATGCAGTGACCGGCTCCCAACACCACCGCCTCGAGCGGCATGTTCGACATGCGAACCGGAACCTGCGTCTCGCGTTCGATGCGATCGGCGAGACCGCGCAAGAGACCACCGCCGCCGACGAGATACATGCCGCGCACCAAGAAGTCCTGTGCGAGTTCGGGCGGGGCCTTGGCGAGACAGCGCACCACCGACTGCACGATCTGCGTGACGACGTCGTCGATCGCGTAGCGAATCTCTTCGGGTGTGAGGACCACGGTCTTGGGCAGACCCATCATGAGATCGCGTCCACTCACCTCGGCTTCGACTTCGTCGGGAGTCGCGGCCGCCGATCCGATGGCCACCTTGATCTCTTCCGCGGTTCGTTCGCCGATCGCGATGCCGTGCTCACGACGCACGTAGTTCTGGATCGCGTTGTCGATGTCGAAACTTCCGACTCGAACCGCTTCGAGAGCGACGATGCCACCGAGACTGATGACGGCGGTCTCGCTCGTTCCACCACCGATGTCGATGACCATGTTGCCCACCGGTTCGTCGATCGGCAGGTTGGCGCCGATGGCGGCGGCCATGGGCTGCTCGATGAGCTGAGCGTCGGCGGCTCCGGCGCGCCGGGCGGCGTCGGTGACGGCCCGGCGTTCGACCTCGGTGATGGCCGACGGAACGCAGATGACGACCTTGGGCCGGGTGAACCGGCTGACCCCCACACGCTGCAGGAGCAGGCGAATCATGCGCTCGGTGACGTCGAAGTCGGTGATGGCCCCGCCACGCAGGGGGCGGACGGCCACGATGTAACCAGGGGTCCGGCCGATCATGTTCCAGGCCTCGTGACCGGTCGCCAGGACCTCGCCGGTCTGCCGGTTGAGAGCGATCACCGACGGTTCGTTGAGAACGATTCCGCGCCCCTTCATGTACACGAGGGTGTTGGCGGTTCCGAGGTCGATCGCGAGGTCACGAGCCATGGTGCACTCCGGGATCGTCGGGGTCGATCGGACGCGTGGTCTCGGTCGGCGGCGGTTGCATGCGATCGATCACTTGTCGTCGAGCTTCGGGTGACAACGCATCGAGATGTTTGCGGAACGACGCGACGCCGTCGTCGCTCGACGGCGTGCGACGAGCGACGGCCAAGGCGACGAAGATCGCCATGCACACGACGACGATGCCGACGAGGACGATCGTCATCGCGTCGACGCTCCGTCATCGGTCGAGACTCGTGACGCGTCGACGATCCCGACCGAGCCGGTTCCCCAGTCGCGACCCTCCGACCATTCCTCGAGCTTCCAGATCGGGGCCGCCGATTTCACGGCATCGATGGCGAAACGAGCCGCGGTGAACGCCTCGGGTCGGTGCGGCGCCGAGACCGCCACGACCACCGAACTCTGGTTGAGTTCGAGTCGGCCGACCCGGTGCCAGATCACGACACGTCCGAGATCGGTCCAGCGAGCACGCATCTCGTCGACGATCGAACGGAATCGTGGAAGCACCTGTTCGTCGTACGCCTCGTACACCAGATGAGTCACACCGTCACGTCGGACGCCGGCTTCTTCGGCATGGTCGCGCACCGTTCCGGAGAACACCACGACGGCTCCGCAGTCGGGACGCACGGTCCAGTCGTAGGCCTCGCCGATCGACAACTCGTCGGAAGTCAGTGCGAACCAGTGACCTTCCGTCCGTTCCGCGAGCACGTGCCCAGCCTAACGGGGATCACGGCGGGGAGTCCCGGGTCGACGAAGCGTTCCGAACGTCGAACGAACACGTCGCCCCGCGAACACAAACGTGCGAACGATCACTAATCTCCCGTGTTCGTGGGAACGAACGAATCGCCTCCGGGACACGGTCCCGACGACGACGGTCGTCGCTTCCTCCCTCCTGCTCCGCTGCCCGCTCACGAGCGAGCCTGGCGCCACCCGTCCGAACTCGGCGACGCGGCACACCTCCAGTTCTCCGCTCCGAGCTCGATCGACACCGTGGGTCGGGGGGTCGCTGCGTTCTCGATGTCGGTCGGACTTCTCATCGTGGTCGGATTGGTCCTCCTCGCCCGACCCACCTCGGGACGACCCAACACCTCCGACGTGATCCGTCTCTCGGGTGCCGACATCCAAGTCGCGAGTTTCGACAGCGAGAGCACGTCCGAGACACCGATGGCGGTGATGGTCGAACAGGGTCCTCTCCTCGTGACCACTCTCGCCGCCGTGGGTGATCGTGACCACCTGATCGTTCGCCTGACCGACGGCAGCACTCACGACGCCGAGGTCGTGCACGTCGACGAAGGTTCGTCGATCGCCATCCTCGCTCTTCCGATCGACGAACCCCTGCCGGTCGCCAGCCTCCCCAACGTGCCGATCACCCGCGGTCAAGAGGTCGTGGTCATCGCCGAGCGCATTCACCGATTGAGCGTGATGTCGATCGCCGACGACCGACGGGCCGTGATCGGAACGAGCAACACCACGTTCGATCCGTA
>JBEDFW010000122.1:0-4462 GCA_041174985.1 Actinomycetota bacterium
GTGTCGATACCGGCCGGCCACGCGGTCGCCCTGGTGGGGGCGACCGGGTCGGGCAAGTCGACCGTCGTGCGACTGCTCACGCGTTTCCACGACGTCGATCGAGGCTCGGTGTCGATCGACGGAGTCGACGTGCGCGATCTCGCACTGCACGACCTGCGGTCGGCGGTCGGCATCGTGTTCGAGGAGACGTTCCTCTTCCACGACACGGTGCGCGCCAACATCGCCTTCGCTCGTCCCGACGCCGACTGGGCGACCATCGAAAGGGCGGCCCGTCTCGCCGGAGCTCACGACTTCGTGGAGCGCCTGCCCGACGGATACGACACCATCCTCGGTGAGCGCGGTTACTCGCTGTCGGGTGGTCAACGGCAGCGCATCGCGATCGCCCGAGCGATCGTCTCCGATCCGCGGGTTCTCGTGCTCGACGACGCGACGTCGGCGGTCGATCCGTCGAAGGAGCACGAGATCCGCGACGCCATGGCCACCGTGATGAAGGGACGAACCACGATCGTCATCGCCCATCGTCCGGGCACCATCGCATTGGCCGACACCGTGGTGCTGCTCGACGGTGGCCGAGCGGCGGCGATCGGTACCCACGAACAACTGCTCGCAACCGACGACCGCTATCGACAGGTGCTCGCCGCGTGGGCGGTGCGTGACGACGTGGGTGACGACGAAGCACCCTCGGGAACGCCCCGGCAGACCCATGACGACGCGACCGGTGAGAGTGCACGCACCCGAGCCGCCGCCGCATCCGACGAGGGGGTGGTGTAGCCGTGTGGTCGCAGAGTGCCGTGAGCGACGAGGACCGCCTCGATCGCAGCGAAACGTTCGGTGTGTTGCGTCGGGCCTACGACGTGGCCCGTGCCCAACGTCGGTACATCCTGATCGCCTTCGGTCTCGTGGTCACGAGCACGATGATCACCCTCGCCGGTCCGACCCTGGTTCGTTTCGCCATCGACAACGGCATCAAGAAGAAAGACGGGGGAGTGCTGAACTCGGCCGTGATCGCCTACGTGGCGATCGTTCTGCTCGGCTACGTGGTGGGGCGCATTCAGTTCATCGCCATCAACCGTGCTGGCGAGGGATTCCTGCGCGACCTTCGCCTTCTCACCTTCCACCGGATGCAGCGGCAGTCGATGGCCTTCTTCGATCGTGAGAAGGCCGGCGTGTTGGTCTCGCGAATGACCGCCGACATCGAGTCGATGGCCGAACTCATCCAGTTCGGGCTGCTGCAGTTCGTCTCGGCCTTCTTGTTGCTCGTGCTCGCCTCGATCCTGCTGGTCGTGATGTCGTGGCAGTTGGCGTTGGTCGCCTTCCTCGTGATGCCGTTCATCTTCGTGGCCTCGATTCGCTTCCAGCGCATGTCGAATGCCGCCTACCTCGACGTGCGCGAACGAGTGGGCAACAACTTGTCGACCCTGCAAGAGGGCATCACCGGCGTGCGAGTCATCCAGGCCTACGGACAGGAGTCGGAGTACTCGAAGAAGTTTCACGGCACCAACCGTGAGCTCTTCGCGTCCCACATGCGCAGCGTGCGGGTGAGCACGTGGTACTTCGGTCTCGTCGAATTCGCCGGTATCGCCGCGACCGGACTCATCATCGGAATCGGTGGGTGGTTGGTGCACCGCGGATCGGTGACCATCGGAACCGTCACCGCTTTCGTGCTCCTGCTGGCCAATCTGTTCGATCCGGTGCAACAACTGAGCCAGCTCTACAACACCATGCAGTCGTCGGCCGCCGCTCTGCACAAGTTGTTCGGGATCATCGATGCAGTGCCCGACGTCGACGAGATCGCCGACCCGAAACCGCTGCCCACCCGGGGCTCGATCGAGGTGCGAGAGGTGACCTTCGCCTATCAGATGTCGACCCGACCGGCTCTCGAATCGGTGTCGATCACGGTCGGTGACGGTGAGCGACTCGCCCTCGTCGGTCCGACCGGAGCGGGCAAGTCGACCCTCGCCAAGTTGATGGCTCGCCTCTACGACCCGACACGGTCACCCGACACCGGAATCACCGGGGTGGTTCGCTTCGGTGGAGTCGACCTGCGCAATGCGTCGCTCGCCGAGTTGCGCGAACGGATCGTCGTCGTGCCACAGGAGGGTTTCTGTTTCGCCGGCTCGATCCTCGAGAACGTTCGCATCGCGAGAGCGACCGCGTCGGACACCGAGGTCGAGCGCGCGCTCGAATCGATCGGGGCTCTCGAGCGCTTCCGCGAGTTCCCCGAGGGTCTTCTCACCGACGTGCGCGAGCGTGGTTCGCGTCTGTCGGCCGGCGAACGCCAACTCGTGGCACTGGCTCGCGCGGCCCTCGTCGACCCGGCGGTTCTCGTCCTCGACGAAGCGACCTCGAATCTCGACCCGGGCACCGAGGCCGAAGTCGAACAGGCTCTCGAACGTCTGATGCGGGGACGAACCGTCGTGGTGGTGGCCCACCGTTTGTCGACGGTTCGTCGGGCTGATCGCATCGCCGTGGTCGACGACGGACGATTGGCCGAACTCGGCACCCACGACGAACTCCTCGTGCTCGGAGGGCGCTACGCCGCTCTCGCCGACGCGTGGGAGAAGAGTCAGCCGACCGTGTGAAGCGCGATCAGCGTTCGAACACCAACACGAACTCGAGCAATCCGTCGTCACCGGTCTTGACGAAACTGTTCGACGGATTCGGGATCCCGTAATCGGCGAACACGATCACGATGTTCCCGAACACGCCGATCCGACCGTTGGAGTACTCGGCGGTGAGAGGGAAAGTGACCGACTTCGTCGAGCCGCGCAGAGTCAGGTCGCCCGTGGCATCGACGGTGATCTGCTCGCCGTCGGCGGGAACGGCACCGAGGTCGATGGGTGCGGTGAGCACGAAGGTCGCCGAGGGGTGATTGGCGGTGTCCATGATCGGGCCGGCGAACTGACCATCGCGTCGCGAACTGTCGCTCTCGATACTCGCCACGTCGACCGAGAATTCGGCGGCGGTCACCGACGTACCGGCGATGGTGAGCGAACCCGTGACCACGTTGGTCCGCCCCACTCCTTCGGTGTCGACGCCACCCAGGACTTCCTTCACGCGATAACCGAGCTCGGATTCGCTCGTGGCCGTCCACGTGCCGTCGACACCGGCCGGTGTCGTCACATCCGCGGGTGTCGTGACGTCCGCCGGTGTCGTGACGTCCGCGGGAACGGTGTCGTCGAGCACTGCCGAGAGGTCGTCGGCCGACAACTTCTCTTCCGGCGGGTCGATGACCTTGGTCCAGAGCAGGATGCCGCCGTACACGAGGCCGAGGCCGACGACGGCGAGAACGACGAGTCGAACGACCCACTTCTTCATGACGGATTCTCCTCGGA
Source organism: Actinomycetota bacterium (assembly GCA_041174985.1). Classification (GTDB taxonomy): domain Bacteria; phylum Actinomycetota; class Acidimicrobiia; order Acidimicrobiales; family Ilumatobacteraceae; genus Casp-actino8. The sequence goes on from JBEDFW010000122.1 coordinate 3,336, forward strand.
ACGGCTCAGCGAGCGACGAAGTACTTCGCCTGAGGATGGTGGCAGATGATCGCCGAGGTCGTCTGCTCGGGCTGGTATTGCCATCCCGTGTCCTCGTTCACTTCGATGCCGAGGCGACCGGCTTCGAGGAGTCGAGCCACCGTCGCGTTGTCCTCGAGGTCGGGGCAGGCGGGGTAACCCCACGAATAACGTCCGCCGCGGTACTGCTGGCGGAAGAGGCCGCCGATCGACGGGCCGTCCTCGGCGACGAAACCCCACTCGTCGCGGATGCGCTTGTGCCACAACTCGGCGAGGGCCTCGGCCATCTCGACGCCGAGACCGTGCACGAGCATGTACTTCTGGTACTCGTCGGCGGCGAACAGGCGGGCCGCTTCCTCGCTCACCGCGGCACCCATGGTGACGATGTGGAAGGCGGCGTAATCGGGCTCGGCACCGATCGGGCGGAAGAAGTCGGCGATGCAGAGGTACGGAGCCTGGGTCTGACGTGGGTAGGTGAATCGGGCGAGCTCGCTCGAACGCGACTCGTCGGTCCAGACGACGAGATCGTTGCCGTCACCGTTCACGCAGTAGTAGCCGTACACGACCTGCGGAACGAGGTAGCCCGCCGCCTTGGCCTCGGCGAGTTCCTGGCGGAAGACCGCACGAATGCGCGTCTTGAAGTCGTCGTCGGACTCGCCGCTCTCGGGTCGGAACTGCCACTGATTGCGGAAGAGAGCGGTCTCGTTCACGTAGTGGGCGATTTCGTCGAGGCCGATTCCTTTCACGATGCGCGAACCGAGGAACGGGGGAACGAAGACCGGGTTGTCGGTGGCGACGTCGGGGGAACGAACGGGCAGATCGATCGATTCGGACTCGTTCTTGGAACGCTTCGGTAGCACTCGTCCCGTGGGAACACGACCGAACTCGGGATCGTCGACTCCCGAGCGCTTCAACTCCATGATGCGATCGAGCGTGTTGAGCCCCTCGAAGGCGTCGCGACCGTAGAAGACGCGTCCGTCGTACACCTCGCGCAGATCCTGCTCGACGTACGAGCGGGTGAGAGCTGCACCTCCGAGCAGCACCGGCACGTCGGCCAGGCCGAGGCGGTTCATCTCTTCGAGGTTCTCGCGCATGATGAGGGTGCTCTT
>JBEDFW010000123.1:0-4710 GCA_041174985.1 Actinomycetota bacterium
GAAAAGGGCTTCTTCACGTGCGCGCGCCTCGATGCCGCGTGAACCTCGTGCCGCGACCATGAGTCGTTTGATCACTCCGGTGGAATACGGGGACTTGTCGGCGATCGTGCGAGCGATCTCGGTTGCGCGTTCGAGTGCGCGACCGTCGCCCACCTTCTCGAGAGCGAGTCCGAAGTCGACCGCCTCCGACGACGACACCCAACGCGACGTGAGGAGGATTTCGGCCGCTCGTTGCCAGCCCACCAGATCGGCGAGTAGTGCACTGCTGCCCGCCTCGGGCGGTACGCCGAGTTCGCTGAACGGCACGCGCATTCGTGCCGACTCGGCCACCACCACGATGTCGCAGTAGGGAAGCAGGGTCATGCCGATGCCGACCGCCACGCCCTCGACAGCGGCGAGCAATGGTTTGGGGAATCGTTGCAGAGCATCGAGGAGGACGGTGAAGCCCGTGCCCGTCCCGGAAGAAGCGGTCGCATCGGCCGTAGCGGCCGATCGGGACGACGCTGCCGTGGCCAACTCGGCCATCTCCTTCAGATCCTGGCCGGAACTGAACGATCCGCCGGCACCCGTCACGACCGCGACGTGCACGTCGTCGCGCCCGGCGATCGAGTCGAGGTGAGCCGCAAAGGCGTCGTATTGCTCGCGGGTGAAGGCGTTCTTGCGCTCGGGGCGGTTCAACGTGATGATCGCGACGGCGCCGTCGAGGGCGAGATCGACACTCATGCGTGCTGGTTGCTCACCGACACGACCTCGCCGGTCATGTAGCTCGAGTAGTCACTGGCGAGGAAGACGATCACGTTGGCGATCTCCCAGGGCTCGGCGTAGCGACCGAAGGCCTCGCGCTTGGTGAGTTCGGCCAGCAGGTCGTCGCTCGTGACCTTGGCGAGATTGGCGTGCATGGCGAGGCTCGGTGACACGGCGTTGATGCGAACTCCACGCGGGGCGGCTTCGAGTGCGGCACATCGAGTGAGGGCCATCACTCCGGCTTTGGCCGCGGCGTAGTGCGCCTGACCGGCCTGGGCTCGCCAGCCGAGCACGCTCGCATTGTTGACGATCACTCCGTGGCCCCGCTCGTACATGTGTCGTAGGGCGGCACGTGTGCAACGCATGGTTCCGTTGAGAGTCACGTCGAGGACGATCGACCATTGATCGTCGGTCATCTCGTGAAGTTCGGCCGTTCCACCCAGGCCGGCGTTGTTGATCAGGACGTCGATGCCTCCGAGTTCGCCGGCGGCAGTGGAGATCAGGTTCTGCACGCTCGATTCGTCGGTCACGTCACAAGGGATACCCGGAACTCCGAGTTCGGCGGCCGTCTCGGCCAGGCGTCGCTCGTGCTTGTCGGAGATCACGACTCGTGCACCTTCCTCGAGACACTTGCGAGCCGTCGACGAACCGATGCCGCTGCCGGCCGCCGCGGTGATGAGAACGTTCTTGCCGGTGAGCAAGCCGTGGCCGGGGACGTAGGCCGGAGCCGATGTCGACGAACTCGATGTCATGTGAACCCCCGTGGTGCCGAGTGCGTGTGGAGACTACTTCGGCAGACCGAGGACTCGTTCGCCGAGAACGTTGCGCTGGATCTCGTTGGATCCGCCATAGATGGTGTCGGAGCGGGTGAACAAGAAGAGTTTCTGTTCGAGCGTGAGTTCGTAGGGCAGCGCTTCACCGATGAGTCCGGCCGGTCCCATGATCTCCATCATGAGTTCGCCGAGGTCGCGATGCCAGGTGCCCCAGAACAACTTCGAGATGCTCGCTTCGGGCCCGGGGACGCCCTTGGCCGACATGCTGCGCAGAGCGTTCCACTTCATGAGGTGCAGACCGGTGTGGGCGACGGCCAGCTTCTGTCGCATGACCGGATCGTCGATTCGACCGAACCGTCGTGCGAGATCGATGGTCGATTCGAGTTCGCGTTCGAAACCGACCTGTTGGGCGAGTGTCGAGATGCCGCGCTCGTATCCGAGGAGAGCCATGGCGATCTTCCAGCCGTCCCCGGGTCGACCGACGACGAGGTCGGCCGACGTTCGCGCCTCGGTGAAGAAGGTCTCGTTGAACTCGCCGCCGCCGGTGACCTGACGGATGGGTCGTACCTCGATGCCGGGTTGATCCATCGGCACCATCAAGAAGGTGAGGCCCTGATGACGTTGCGAGCCCACTTCACTGCGCGCCACGACGAAACACCAGTGACTGACGTGAGCCAAGGAAGTCCAGACCTTCTGGCCGTCGATGATCCATTCGCCGTCCTCGAGACGCGCCTTGGTCTGCACGTTGGCGAGGTCACTGCCGGCGTTCGGCTCGCTGTATCCCTGACACCAGCGCTCCTCGCCACGAAGAATGCCGGGAAGGAATCGTGCGCACTGTTCGGGTGTTCCGTACTCGATGATCGTGGGAGCGAGAAGGTTTTCGCCCATGTGGTTGGTGCGTGCCGGCGCTTCGGCGCGCACGTATTCTTCGGCCCAGATGATCTGCTGATCGACCGTGGCTCCGCGGCCGCCGAATTCCTTGGGCCATCCGAGACCGATCCAGCCGGCTTCACCGAGCACCTTTTCCCATTCGACGCGCACGTCGAATCCGATGTCTTCGTCGCCGGGACCGCCGCGACCACGCAGCGCTGCGAATTCACCGGTGACGTTGGATCGCAGCCAGTCGCGTACGAGTTCGCGGAAGTCGCGATCGTCGGTGGGCAGATCGGGTCGGGTGGTGGAGTCGAGAGCGGTCATGGCGGTATCTGACGAGGTGTCAGAAACCCTAGTCAGTGGCGCCCCGGCTTCGCGGGCTGGGGTTCGGTCCGCCCGGTGACGGGGGTTACGGTCGGGCCCATGGACTTCGCCGTACCCGCTGACATCCAGGCCACTCTCGACGCCCTCGATGCCTTCATCGACAAAGAGATCGTCCCGCTCCAGGCCGCCGACGATAACGAGCGCTTCTTCGACCACCGTCGGGAGTGGGCTCGTACCGATTTCGACAACGGCGGCGTGCCCCGAGCCGAGTGGGAGGAGTTGCTGCGGGAGATGCGTCGGCGGGCCGACGCCGCCGGTTGGCTACGCCTCGCCCTCCCGCCCGAATTCGGTGGCCGCAACGCGAGCAACCTCGAGATGGCGATCATCCGCGAGCACCTCGCGACCAAGGGTCTCGGACTTCACAACGATCTGCAGAACGAGTCGTCGATCGTCGGCAATTTCCCGACCGTGCTCATGATGCGCGACTTCGGTACCGAAGCCCAGAAGAAGGAATGGATGCCGGGGTTCCTCGACGGAACCAAACGACTGGCCTTCGGACTCACCGAACCCAATCACGGAAGTGACGCGACCTTTCTCGAGACGACGGCCGTACGCGACGGAGACGAATGGGTCATCAACGGCATGAAGAGATGGAACTCCGGTCTTCACCACGCGACGCACGACATCATCTTCGCCCGCACATCCGGTGATCCCGGAAGTCCGATCGGCATCTCGGCGTTCCTCGTGCCCACCGACTCGCCCGGTTTCAACGTCGACTTCTTCTGGTGGACGTTCAACATGCCGACCGACCACGCCGAAGTGTCGATGGTCGACGTGCGCGTCCCGAACACCGCGGTCTTCGGGCGACTCGATCACGGGCTCGACCTCGCTCAGCATTTCGTGCACGAGAACCGCATTCGCCAAGCGGCGTCGTCACTCGGTGCGGCGCAGTTCTGCATCAACGAAGCGGTGGCCTACGCGAACTCTCGTGTCACCTGGGGCAAGAAGTTGTCGAGCAACCAGGCGATCCAGTTCCCGCTCATCGAGATGCACACCGAAGCGGCGATGTTGCGACAGTTGATTCGTTACACCGCCTGGCTCATGGACAACTCGGTCAAGTCCGACCGTCCCGACGTGGAGGGCTTCATGGAGTTCACGCACCTCGTGGCCATGTGCAACTACCGCGCCAACCGACTCGCCTGCGACGCCGCCGATCGAGCCATGCAGACCTGCGGCGGGGTCGGCTACAGCCGCCACATGCCGTTCGAGCACATCTACCGACATCACCGTCGCTACCGGATCACCGAGGGGAGTGAGGAGATCCAGATGCGCAAGGTGGGTCAGCATCTGTTCGGCTTCGGCAAGAAGAAGTGACGGCAACGGTCAGGCGGGAAAAATGGTCGCCTGACCGCGCATCTCCACCCCAACTCTCGTCCCGACCGGAGCCAGCGCATCGATCGAAACGCGCACCGACACGAACTCGCCGTTGTCGAGTCGAATACCGAGCGTTCCATCGTGGCCGTAGTACGCCCGCCGTTCGACGAGGCCAGATCGTCCGGTGGGCGTGATCGAGAGTTGTTCGGGTCGGAGCAGAACAGTGGCGTCGCCGTCGGGTCGTTCGCAGGCTTGATCACCGAGAGCATGTCTGACGAGTCCATTGCTGACGCGAGCGGACAGCAGATTGGCGTCGCCGATGAACTTGGCCACGGCGACCGAAGATGGGCGGTCGTAGATCTCGGCGGGAGTGCCCTGTTGAGCGATGACGCCTCCGAGGAGCACGACGACGTGGTCGGCGATCGACATCGCCTCCTCTTGGTCGTGAGTGACGAGCAGAGTCGTGGTCCCTGTTCGGCGGAGAATTCCGATCACCTCGTCACGGATACCGGCCCGTAAACCGGCGTCGAGAGCGGAAAAAGGTTCGTCGAGAAGCACCAGATGGGGGGATGGGGCCAGGGCGCGGGCGAGGGCCACTCGCTGTTGTTGACCACCGGAGATC
>JBEDFW010000124.1:0-2720 GCA_041174985.1 Actinomycetota bacterium
GGGTTCGTTGCGTTCCGACCGTGAACCTTCGGACTCGCACGAGTCACACCCGATTCCCGGCGCGCTGATCGAGCCGGGTTTCGCGCCACTCGTGCCGGCCGAACCGGTGGCCGAGGAGACCGACGAGGTACGAGACGAAGAAGAAGAAGAAGCACCGGCCCCGGTGTCTCGTCGGCGCCCGCGCCGTGAGCCCGAGCCCGTCGATCCCACCCGGCCGCCGGTGCAAGAGACACTCGACGTCAAGCCCACGACCCCGCGCGGAGACTGGAAGCTCCCCGCCGCGTCGATGCTCGTTCGCACGGGCGCGCAGTCGATCGACGAAGCCGAGATCGATCGTCGTGGTCGCATCCTCGAAGAGTCGTTGTCGTCGCACGGAGTCGACGTACGTCTCGTCGGACGCACCGTGGGCCCCACCGTCACGCGTTACGAACTCGAACTCGGACCCGGCGTCAAGGTCGCGCGGGTGACGAGTCTGCAGAAGGACATCGCGTACTCGCTCGCCGCCACCGACGTTCGCATCCTCGCCCCCATCCCGGGTCGTTCGGCGATCGGAATCGAAGTTCCCAATTCGTCCCGTCAGTTGGTGGCCCTGGGCGATCTCATGGCCTCGGCCGAAGCCAAGAACGCCACGCATCCCCTCGACGTCGCGATCGGCAAGGACATCTCGGGTCGTTCGGTCTTCCTGAATCTCGCGACCACGCCCCACTTGCTCATCGCGGGAGCGACCGGTGCCGGAAAGTCGAGCGGGATCAACTGCATCATCACGTCGCTGCTCATGCGGACCACCCCCGATCAGGTGAAGTTGATCCTCGTCGATCCCAAACAGGTCGAGATGGGCCAGTACGCCCGATTGCCGCACCTTCTCACCCAGCCGGTGAACAATCCGAAGAAGGCGGCCAACGCGTTGGCCTGGGCGGTCCGTGAGATGGAGAAGCGCTACGACCTTCTCTACGAGATGGGCTACCGCGACATCACCGGTTACAACGCCGCCTTCGACCGCGGAGAACTGGTCGCCGAGGTCGGAACCGACCGAACCTTCGAGCGCATGAAATACATCGTGGTGGTGGTCGACGAGTTGAACGACCTCATGATGGTCGCCGCGCGCGACGTGGAGGAGAGCATCACGCGCATCGCTCAGAAGGCTCGCGCCGTCGGTATCCACCTCATCGTGGCGACGCAGCGTCCTTCGGTGAACGTGATCACCGGAGTGATCAAGGCCAACATCCCGGCTCGAATGGCGTTCGCCGTGTCGAGTCAGATGGACAGTCGCGTCATCCTCGACCAGATCGGAGCCGAGAAGCTCGTGGGTCGCGGTGACATGCTCCTCCTTCCCGGCAACTCCTCGGTGGCTCAGCGCATCCAGGGTTGTTGGGTCACCGAAGAAGAAGTTCGCAAGGTGGTCGCTCATTGGCGCCAGCAGGCGCCCGACGTCGAGTACGTCAAGGGCGTGGAGGGTGACGAGCCGTCGGCTGGCGGTCCGGCCGGATCGGCCATCACCGACAGTTACGGCAACGATGACGACGACGAGACCCTGTTGCGGCAAGCGATGGAGCTCGTGGTGCGATCCCAGCTCGGCTCGACCTCGATGCTGCAGCGCAAACTCAAGGTCGGCTTCGCGCGGGCCGGTCGCATCATGGACCTGCTCGAGGAGCGGGGAGTGGTCGGTCCGAGCACGGGGAGCAAGGCTCGTGAAGTGCTCATGACCGTGGAGGAACTCGAGAACCAGGGTTGATCGGACCGGTCGCCCGGCGTGCCAAGATGCGGGCATGTCTTCTGAACTCGAACTCACCGAAGTCGCTTCGGGGCTGAAATTCCCCGAAGGCCCCATCGCCATGAACGACGGGAGCGTGATTCTCGTCGAGATGTTCGGGCCGCGCATCACACGAATCCGACCCGACGGTTCGAAAGAAACCGTGGCCGAGATCGTGGGTGGACCCAACGGTGCTGCGATCGGTCCCGACGGAGCGCTGTATCTCTGCAACAACGGAGGCTGCTTCACCGAGATCGATTTCGGGGGACTCTGTTTCCCCGGTCCGTTCGATCCCTCGAAGTACGTGGGCGGTCGTATCCAGAAAGTCGACCTGTCGACAGGTGCAGTGACCGATCTGTACACCTCCTGCGACGGACGACCTCTGCGCGCTCCGAACGACCTCGTGTTCGACGCGCACGGCGGTTTCTATTTCAGCGATCACGGAATCCGCGACAACGAGGCGCGCACCAGCGACCTCACGGCGATCTACTACGCGAAGGCCGATGGCTCGTCGATCCGGGAGATCGCGTTCCCGGTCGAGGGGCCGAACGGCATCGGACTTTCTCCCGACGGATCGACCCTCTATTACGCCGAAACGCACAACGGTCGCGTCTTCAAGCGTGCGATCGTGTCGCCGGGCGAACTCGCACCCACGGCACCCGGTGACACCAGTTCGGTGCTCTGCGGTCTGCCCGGACTTCAGTTGCTCGACTCGCTCGCAGTCGATGGAGCCGGCAACGTCTGCGTGGCGACTCTCGTGAACGGCGGTGTCACGGTGATCTCTCCGAGCGGCGAGATCCTTCGTCACGTTCCGACGGGCGATCTGCTGACCACGAACATCTGCTTCGCGGCCGACGGTTCGTCGACGGCGTGGATCACGTTGTCGGGAACGGGCCGACTCGTGAAGACCAGCTGGCCCTACGCGGGTCTGCGGCTCGCTCACACGGCCTGACGAGGCTTCGCGCCCGAC
>JBEDFW010000125.1:0-2894 GCA_041174985.1 Actinomycetota bacterium
TCCTGCCGTGGTACCGCTCGGGAGTCGAGCAGGACGCCGAGGCGCGACGAGTGTCAGCGGCCTTGCTGCGCGGTGACGATCCCGATGGTGACAACTCCGATCCGAAGACCATGATGCGATCGGTCTTGCGAGAGGGATTGCTTCCTGCTTTGCGGAGTGATGCGGTGGTGTTGCGGGCGTTCATCCGCAACATGAACTTGCTGAGTTCGCCGGACGCGATGTTGAAGGACGCCGAGGTGATGAACCGGGTGTTCGCCGTGTGGCAGGACCGGGAGAATCGCCCGGCCGAGGTACCGATGGGGCCCAAACGCCGCACCGACTTCCTCGCCCTCCTCCCTGCGTAATTCACCCACTCTGTACAGATGGCTACACGTAGAGGTAGCGAGCGCTACAGAGTGGGCGATTTGTGAGGAAAATCAGCCGCCGGCGACGGCGGGGATGATCGAGACGGTCTCGCCGGCCGGCACCGGGGTCTCGAGGCCCTGCAAGTACCGCACGTCGTCATCGGCCACGAACAGGTTCACGAAACGCCGCTGATTGCCCGCATCGTCGAACAGGCGGTCGCGAAATCCGGGATGAGCTGCATCGAGAGCCTCGAGAACCTCTCGCAAGGTGCCGCCCTCCACCTGCACGGTTGCGTTGCCGCCCGACAGCGGACGAAGGGTGGTGGGAATGCGCACGGTCACAGCCATGCGAGAAACCCTACCGAGTGAGTCATGATTTCACCCAAGCGTGCCTCCGTTCACGACGACCACGACGGCCGCCTTGCGAGACTGAGGTGATGCGGGTGGTCGCGGCAGTCGACAAGTTCAAGGGCACAGCATCGGCCGCATCGGTTGCCCAAGCCATCGGGCACGCCTGTTGGGAACTCGGCCACGACTGCACCGAGGTTGCGCTCGCCGACGGCGGTGAAGGAACTCTCGACGCACTCGGCGGACCGAATCGAACGTCGACGGTCACCGGTCCCCTCGGCGACCCGATCGACGCCGAATGGCGTTTTCATCGCGGCACGGCCGTCATCGAGATGGCCCGCGCCTCCGGGCTGACTCTCGTCGGTGGACCGACGAAGAACGATCCGATCGCTGCATCAACGACCGGGACCGGCGAACTCATCGACAAGGCCCTCGATCTCGGTGCAGAACGCATCATCGTCTGCCTCGGTGGATCGGCCACCACCGATGGTGGACTCGGTGCCGTGCGTGCGATCCACGCTCCCGCTCGCTTACGAGGCGTCGAGTTCCTCGTCGCCTGTGACGTGGAAACTCGTTTCATTGCCGCCGCTCGTGAGTTCGCTCCCCAGAAGGGAGCGTCGCCGACGCAGGTGCGCCTTCTCGAATCACGCCTCGAACGGCTCGTGCAGCTCTACAAGGAGACTCACGGCGTCGACGTGTCAAGCATCGACGGCGCCGGCGCGGCCGGCGGCCTGGCTGGCGGTCTGCTCGCCCTCGGAGCAACTCTCATCCCGGGCTTCGACATGGTCGCCGACGAAGTCGGCTTGCACGATCGTCTACGCAACGCCGATCTCGTGATCACCGGCGAGGGCCAACTCGACATCACGAGTTTCGAGGGCAAGGTGGTGGGCGGCGTGGTCGATCTCGCTCGCACGAACCGAGTTCCCGTAGGAGTCGTCTGCGGACGCGTTGACGCGAGCGCACGAGACGCTGACGAGTTCGCACACATCGACACTGGCATCGTGTCACTCACCGATCTGTACGGCGACGAACGCGCGATGAACGAACCCCAGTGGTGCATCGAGCACGCAGCACTCGAACTGCTGGGGGGTTCCAATCGTCAGAACGACTGCTGAGGCACGCTCGGCACGACCGCTACGGGCAACGTGACGAGAGCCGACTTGCCATTCGTCAACATCACCCGTATCCGTAGTTCGTGATCACCGAGAGGTTGACCTTTTGGCACGGGGAACAATGCATCGACTCGACCCTGCGATGTCACCTCACCTACACCAAGCTGACGAGGCGTGGAGAAGAGCCAAGTTTCGATCGGTGAGCCAGCCGCGAGACCTTCACCCGAGATCTCGACTTCGTGGCCGATGACGAGATTCAGTCGCTCGTCGTCGAGCGGCACGACGTCTCCATCCGCAAGCACTGATGCAACCGAGAGAAACACCCCGAGGATTTCGTTCATCACCACGACCTGATGACCGGGAAGGACGACTCTTTCGAAAACGTAGGGATACGAGTCGACGTCGACAACGACCTCACCGAGAGGCGTGCCCAACGTGTTGGCAACATCGATCACCTGGGTCGTTTCGCTGCGATCAGATGTCCGCTCACCAGTACCGACCGCCGCCAGGGCAAGAACGAGAACTGTTGCGGCAGAAGCCCAACCCGAGTAACCAGAGCGTCCACCGAAACGACCACCGATCCTGATCCGCCAGAGAACGACCGTGACAAAGGTGATGAGTCCGGCCAGGTTCCACACCGGAACATCAGGTTGTGACAGTGTCACCAGCGTCATCGAAGCGATGCCAACGAGCGAGGCCACGAGATTTCGGCGCGGTTCGCGCCGGGTTTCCTCGTCGCCGAGTACGTAATCGAGCCACGAGCGGGTCAAGGACACGATGGCAACCAGCCACGCGAATTCGGTGACGTATCGATTGGCAGTGGTTTCGATCGAGGTGTGCACCGGCAAGTTCTCGAGCAAAGCAACCATCAACGCTGTCGCCACAGTGGCCCGTATCACGGCGGGAATGACGAGCAGCTTGTTGCCGACGATTCGAGCAACCGCTGAACCAGCCAAGCCCGGTGCACTCCAGGCCGAGGCGAGCACGAGCAATGACACCGCGCCACTCACCGAGTCGACCCCACCGCCGACGACCACCCCGGTTGCAAACGACACGCCCGCCACCAGACCGGCGAAGGGGTCGGCTGCAC
>JBEDFW010000126.1:0-6090 GCA_041174985.1 Actinomycetota bacterium
AACGAGTTTGTCGTTGATGCCGCGCGCCACGTCGGCCATCGTGAATCGACCATCCTGTTCGCCGATCGCCGCATGGAATTCGATCTGGTACAGGAGATCACCGATTTCCTCGACCAGGTGCTCGTCGGTCGCCGGATCGTCGGGATCGAGGGCGAGGATCGCGTCGACCACTTCGTAGGTCTCCTCGAGGAGATAGGTGACGAGCGTGCGGTGGTTCTGCTCGCGATCCCACGGACATTCGCGGCGCAGAGTGCGCGCCAGTTCGTGGAACGAAATCAACTCACGACCGACCGGAGCGGCGAGGTGCGGCACGTACAGAGACGTGAGATGGTCGGCGTCGAGGGTGCGGTCGATCTCCGACCACGTCGTGCGCACGATGCGTTCGTCGGGAAGGCCGAGATGATGGAGCAGGATCACCTCGCGATCGTCGTTGGTGGCGTCGATCATGTCTTCGGCGGCCAGTTTGATCTCCGAGAGAACCCAGTTGGCGTGGCAGTGGGCGACGAGCAGCGGACCCGACGATCCGGCGGCGCGCCGTGCGAACTCGTGTCCGTCGACGAGGGTGACTCCGTCGTCGACCGGGTCGACACCGAGCCGCGCCCAGACCAGGTCGAGGAAACTCACGGCCGCGTGGATCCGAACGTCGATGCGTGGATCGGTCAGCAACAGACGCACTGTTCGCTCGAGAACGAGGGGAGACCCGGGAACGGCGTAGACGATGCCGACACCTGATGTGTGAGCGTCGATCGTCTCGGCGACCAGTCGATCGCGGATCGAGGCGTAGACGTCGTCGAAGTCGGAGGCTCGTTCGTAGATCTCGTCGAACGAGGTGGCATCGGTGACGAGACCTGCGCTCGGGTGTCGTTCGGTGCGAAGGAAACGCCGTTCACGTTCGGCGACGACTCGGCGCGTCTCGTCGGTGACGAATTCGTCGCCACCCGGCCCGAGGCCGACGACGTCGAGGACGGGTCGGTTCACGAGGGGACGATGCGGCCGGTGGCCGACTCCCAAACTCCGTATTCGGAACTCACCCAGACCTCGGCCGATTCGATCGCGTCGACGCGTCGTTCATCGGCGGCGCCGGCTCCGATGATCTGACGAACGTCCTCGGCCACTTCGTCGAAGGGACGCAGAAGGGCGATGACCCAACCCACACCCGGAATCTCGAAGGGGTCGCTCGGAACGCCGATCTCGGCTTCGGCGAGGGCGACGGCGAATTCGGGAACGATCTGGCTGGCGAGAGTGGCCTGATCGAAGCACGCCGTTCCCGAACTGGGGTCGGAGATGACGCCACCCTCGGCGGCCGAAGAGTCGATCGAGTACTGGGCGGCGACGTCGGCGAAGTCGGCACCTCCGGCGAGCTCGAGTCCGATGGCCGAGATGGCGAGTTCATCGGTCACGAGGATCGCGCGCAAGCAGAAGACGCCGGAGGCAGACGGTCCGCCTTCGTAGGTGTCACGTAGTTCTTCGATCGACGCACCGAAGGCGTCGGCGAAGACGCGTTGGACCGCAGTGGCGCGGACGTAGAAGTCCTGGGCGACCTCTGAAGCATCGGCGAAGCCCGACTGCCCTTCGAGAACACTGCGAGCCTCGTCGAGATCGGCCGGGGTGACCTCCACGCCCGATGCGGCGAGGGCATCGGTGAGGATCACCGTCGACGCCCAGTCGGTGAGAAGACCACGGGCCACGGCGCCGTTGACCACACCACTCTCGGATTCGGCGGTCGGAATGGCGGCCGCGTAACCGACGAGCAATTCGTCGAAGTCGGAGCCCGAGAGTTCCTGTCCGTTCACGCGAATCGCGGTCGACTCGACACTCGAGCAAGCCGCCAGCGACGACATCGCGGCGAGGACGGCGAGTCCGGCGACGAGGCGGACGGAGCGACGAGGACCGGAACGACGAAGAGACATCACGACGTCAAACTAGTTGACCGTCACGTCGTCGGGCTCGTCGTGGCGGCGGGGAACAACTGCCCCAGGAAGTCGAGCAGGTACTCGACTGGTTCGCGCGTGCGGGGCACCGGCACGATCAGTTGCTGGAGCGTGTCCTTGTGGATCGCGTCCTTGGAGAGTCGGGAGAGTCTCATGGTGTCGGACACTTTCAGGGTCACGGGTGACAGACGTGCATCGGTGCGCGTGACGACCACTTCGGTGAGTCCGAGTCGGTGGCACTCGGCGCGAACTCGACCCACGTCGAGCAACATCGCAGCCGGTTCGGGAATCGGGCCGTAACGGTCGAGCCACTCGGCGCGGATGTCGTCGACTTGTTCGCTCGTCTCGACCGAGGCGAGACGCCGGTAGGCCTCGAGGCGGAGCGCCTCTTTCGGCACGTAGTCGGTGGGCAGGAAGGCGTGGGTGGGAACGTCGATCTTGATCTCGGACGGTTCGCGAACCGGCTCGCCTTTCATCTCACCGACGGCTTCGGTGACCATCTGGCAGTACAGGTCGTAGCCGACTGCAGCGATGTGCCCACTCTGCGCTTCGCCGAGAAGATTGCCGGCACCGCGGATCTCGAGGTCGCGCATGGCGATCTTGAATCCGCTGCCGAGCTCGGTCGATTCGCCGATCGTGCGCAGTCGTTCGTAGGCCTCTTCGGTGAGAGTTCGGTCGGCCGGATGGAAGAGGTAGGCGTAGGCACGTTGGCCACTACGGCCCACTCGTCCGCGGAGCTGATGCATCTGTCCGAGCCCGAGCAGATCGGCACGCTCGACGACGAGAGTGTTGACGGTGGGCATGTCGATACCGCTCTCGATGATGGTGGTGCACACGAGAACGTCGAATTCGCCCTCCCAGAAGTCGAGGACCACTTGTTCGAGAGTTCCCTCGTCCATCTGCCCGTGGGCCACGGCGATGCGCGCCTCGGGCACCAGTTCACGCAACCCAGCCGCGCATTCCTCGATCGTCTGCACTCGATTGTGCACCCAGAAGACCTGACCTTCGCGGAGCAATTCGCGCCGGATGGCCTCCATGGCCACACGTTCGTCGTACTCGCCGACGAAGGTGAGGATGGGCTGACGATCGGCGGGTGGAGTCTGGAGAAGGGACAGATCGCGGATTCCCACCAGACTCATCTCGAGAGTTCGTGGTATCGGAGTGGCCGTCAGGGTCAGCACGTCGACGTTCGTCTTCAGGTGTTTCATGGCTTCTTTGTGCTGCACGCCGAAGCGCTGCTCCTCGTCGACGATCAACAGACCGAGGTTCTTGAACTTGACGCCGCTCGAGAGAAGTCGGTGCGTACCGATCACGCAATCGATCTCGCCCGACTCGAGTCCGGCGACGACCTTGTTGGCTTCCCCTTGGGTGAGAAAACGTGAGAGCACCTCGACGCGAATCGGATACCCGGCGAAGCGATCGGAGAACGTGTTGCCGTGTTGAGACGCGAGGAGTGTCGTCGGTACCAGCACCGCGACCTGCTTGCCGTCCTGCACGGCCTTGAACGCAGCCCGGACGGCGACCTCGGTCTTGCCGAACCCGACGTCACCGCACACCAGGCGATCCATGGGGTACGGACGCTCCATGTCGACCTTGATCTCGTCGATGGCCTTCTTTTGGTCGGGCGTCTCCACGTAGGGAAAGGCGTCTTCCATCTCGTGTTGCCATGGTGTGTCGGGTCCGAAGGAATGTCCGGGTGCGGTGACGCGCTTCTGATAGAGCACCACGAGTTCTTGGGCGATTTCTCGTACGGCACTTCGAACGCGTGACTTGGACTTGGCGAAATCGGATCCACCGAGGCGGTGCAACACCGGTGTCTCGCCACCGACGTATTGGCGGATGCTGTCGATCTGATCGGACGGGACGTAGAGCTTGTCGCCTCCCTTGTAGGCGAGGAGCAAGTAATCGCGCTCGATTCCACCGATCGTCCGCTTGACCATGCCTTCGTACTTGCCGACGCCGTGCACGTGATGCACCACGTAGTTCCCGGGCTGCAGATCCTCGAAGATCGTGGTCGACGTGGCTCGCCGCGGTCGCGGTTTGCGATGGGCCCGACGACGACCGGTGATGTCGGCTTCGGCGACGACGGCCAGTTTCGCCGAAGGAATGGTGAAACTGCGGTGCAACGACGCGACGGCGACGACGCCACCGCGTCCGGCGAGATCGACCGTCGACGAACCGGCGCGCGACTCGTCGGTGGTCACGACCGAGAAGGCGAGTCCGGCGTCGCCGAGCAGTGAGGTGAGGCGTTCGGCCGAACCGGCACCGTCGGCGGCCACCACGATGCGGAATCCATCGGCGAGGAGCTGTGTGAATCGCCCGGCGGGTCCTTCGCCGAGAGTGCCGATTCCGGCCGCCACGCCCCAGCCACTCGCTTCGACCAGCGCGACGTCGGGGCCGTCGGCCACCGGGATCAGGTTCCAGGATCCGCGCGTGCTGCCGAGCAGGTGATCGGGCGCGACGTGCAGGCGCGGAAAGGTGCGCGAGGCGTCTCTGGCCCATGACGACGCGAGGGCCCGCGCGAGATCATCCTCCTCGGCGAGGAGATCCTGGGCCCGATCGCGCAAACGACGCGGTTCGACGAGAACCACCTTGGCCTCGGGTGGGAGCACGTCGGTGAGCAACGTGGGTGATTCGGTGAGCCACGGAAGCCAACTCTCCATGCCGTCGAAGATCTGCCCTTCGGCGAGCCGTTCCCAGTGCTCGCGTCCCCACGGCTCCGACGACACGAGCGAAGCCGCGCGTGCTCGACATTCATCGGTCATGATCAGTTCGCGGGCCGGGAAGAGCAACACCTCGTCGAGGTCGGCGTCACTTCGTTGATCGTGCACGGAGAACGTGGTGAGGCGATCGACCTCGTCGCCCCACAGATCGATTCGAACCGGCACGTCACCGGTCGACGGGAACACGTCGACGATCGCACCGCGCATGGCGACCTCGCCGCGGTGTTCGACCACGTCCTCTCGGCGGTAGCCGTGGTTCACGAGAGTCGAGACCAATTCGACCGGATCGAGAGTCGAACCTCGTCGAACCACGATCGGACCGGTCGATCCGGATGGGCCGAGTTGTTGCAGCAACGAGCGCATACTGGCCACGACGATCGCCGGTCGACGATCTTCGTGCTCGAGACGCCACAGCACCTCGAGACGACGACCCATGGTGTCGACGCTCGGACTCACGCGCTCGAAGGGGAGGGTTTCCCAGGCCGGGAAGAGAGCCACGTCGCTCCGGCCGTCGGCGCGGGCGGGAACGTAATGAACGAGATCGTCGGCGAGTTGGGTCGCCATCGTTCCGGTCGGGCACGCGACGACGAGGGGGCGACGATCGGAGAGTTGAGCGAGCGCGGCGAGGGTGATCGCGCGAGCGACGTCGGGAACGGCGATCGTTCCGTCGACCGAGCCGATCAGCGATCGAACCGCGGAGTCGTCGCGCAGACGCGACGGAAGCGACGAGAGAACGCTCACGAGGCGTTGAACTGATTCATGGCCGCGTTCACTCCGTCGATCACGATCTTCTCGACGGCGTCGGCGGCGATCCGAACGGCGACGTCGAGGATCGAGCGTTCGTCGGGCGGAACCCGGCTGAGTACGTGGTTCGCCCCTTGCTCCTTCGACGTCGGTTTACCGACCCCGAGACGGACCCGGACGTAGTCCTGAGTGCCCGTGCGCGCGGTGATGCTTCGCAGGCCGTTGTGTCCGCCGAGACCGCCACCGAATTTCACCCGCACCGCACCCGGGGGCAGATCGAGTTCGTCGTGCACGACGACGAGAGCCGGAAATCCCTCGTCGATCACGAAGCCGTGCCGTCGGGCCAACTTGGCGACGGCGTTTCCGCTCTCGTTCATGAACGTGGTGGGAAACGCGAGAACCACTCGCTTGGTGTTCGGGGGGTCACCGATGCGGACCTGGGCCTCCAGTGCCGAGTCGCGGCCAGGGGAGAGTGCAGTGCCGTGGCGACGAGCCAGTTCGGCCACCACGTCGGCGCCCACGTTGTGGCGCGTTCGTTCGTATTGCTTGCCCGGGTTGCCCAGACCCACCACGAGCGCGTCGAAGGTGGGGGCGTGTTTCTTGCCCGAGAACCTCCCCGAGCCGTCACCGCGCGAGATCAGACCCACGATTCCCAGTCTCGCATCAGGTCCGTGTCACGGACCGACTGCGTC
>JBEDFW010000127.1:0-2650 GCA_041174985.1 Actinomycetota bacterium
CTGCAGGCCGCTCGTGGTGGCATCGAGTTCACGGGCGAGCGTGGGGATGGCCACGTTGATGATCAGGTTGTCGACCACGGCCAAAAAGACCGACAGGCTCAAGATGCCCAGGATCCACCAGCGGCGGCGTTGCACGGCAGGGTCAGGGTGGACGGGGTGGGTGAGGGACGTCATGTTGACAGTGTCTAGTCCAAGTACATGACACTGTCAAGGACGAACTTTGGCGGCTCGCCCTGCCCCTCGGCCCCTGCCTAGGTTGGCCGCATGGCCGATCGTTTTCGCCGAGCTGACACGAGTGATTTCGCGGCGATCAAGTCGACGTTCGTGAAGTCGTTCTGGGACGACCCCGTCATGCGGTGGTTGTTCCCCGATGACGACGACTTCTCGACCACGACGACGATGGACGATTTCTTTCATCGGCTGCTCGCTCACGAATGCAGCCTCGTCACGCCTGATGTGGTGGCGTATTCACTCTGGATTCCGCCGGGTCGCCCCGACGTGCACGTGGAGCCGGTGGCGACGGAGGTCCCTTCCGACGCGTTGATCACCAAGTTCGTCGCACTCGGTGGTGCGATCGAGGAGAACACACCCGACGACGAGCACTGGTATCTACAGATGATCGGCACGCACCCCGATTGGCAACGGCGGGGGATCGGTTCGATGCTCATCCGTGAAGGCCTGTCGTGGGCGAAGCGTGACGGCCTGGGTGTGTATCTCGAAACCGAGACGGTCGAGAACGTCGCCTACTACCGACACCTCGGTTTCGACGTGCGCACCGAATGGGACGTGGCGGCGGGTGGGCCGCACATGTGGGGGATGTGGCACCCCGTCGAGTGAGCGTCAGCTGCGCAGCGATTGAAGAGCAACCGCATGAATGAGCGCACGGCGATCCTTGATCGGACCGATCTTGTCTTCGAGCGGTCCGTCGATCAGCAGCGTTGACAAACCGTGGGCAAGAGACCACATCGACGTGGCGCGGGCGCGGATGTCGTCGATCGACGCGCGCTCGCCGAGTTCTCGACGAACGCAGTCGAGCAAGACGTCGAACGATGCATCGGCCACGGCCTCCAATTCGGCGTCGTTGTCGAAGTCGCAGAGGTCGCGTCGGAACATCACGCGGAAGTGACCGCGGTGCGACAGGGCGAACTCGACGTATGCCTCCAGCAGAGCGATCGGTGCATCGGGTGCCGACGAGGCGGCGCGCAGGGCCTCTCCGAACTCGGTGAATCCCTCGAGGGCGATGGCCCGGAAAATCGCCTTGCGGTCGGCGAAGTGGTGGTACGGCGCTTGATGACTCACGCCGGCGGCCGCAGCGACCTGTCGGAACGACAGACCATCAGCGCCGTGCTCGGCGATGAACTCGACCGAGGCACGCAAGACGGTCTCTCGAAGCGACGACGGGGCCACGAACTGACCCTAAACCGAGCCATTGACAGTGTCAAGTAGTGGGTGTAGACATCGGGCATGACCGATACATCGACTCGCCCCGGCCCCAACCGCTACCTCGAGGGCAACTACGGACCCGTGCGCGACGAGATCACGGCGTTCGACCTCCCGGTCATCGGTGAACTTCCTGCCGATCTGAACGGTCGTTATCTCCGCAACGGTCCCAATCCGATCAGTGAAGTCGATCCCAACACGCACCACTGGTTCATCGGAGACGGCATGGTGCACGGCCTTCGCCTGCGCGAGGGCAAGGCCGAGTGGTATCGCAATCGCTACGTCGGATCATCGAGTGTGAGCGCGGCTCGAGGACTGCCCGACATTCCCGGCCGCAACTGGAACAACTCATCGGGTGGGCCCAACACCAACGTCGGTGGATTCGCCGGCACGACATGGGCGATGGTCGAGGCTGGTGGCTGTCCGGTCGAGCTCACGTACGAACTCGAGACCGTTGGTCGTAACGACTTCTTCGGCACGCTCCCGGGTGCGTTCACCGCGCACCCCAAAGTCGATCCGGTCACGGGCGAGATGCACGCCGTCGTGTACGCGTGGGACAAGTGGTTCGATCACGTGCAGTACGTACGGGTGGGCACCGATGGTCGTGTGAACCGAACGGTCGACATCCCCCTGCCGGGTATGTCGATGGTGCACGACATGTCGCTCACCGATCGTTACGTCGTCGTGTACGACCAGCCGGTTTTGGTCGATCTCGATCTGGCCTTCTCATCACGATTCCCGTTCCGCTGGAACGACGACTACGGCAATCGAGTCGGACTCATGCCGCGGGAGGGCACAGCGGCCGACATCGTGTGGATCGACGTGCCGGTTGGATACGTGTTCCATCCGCTCAACGCCTACGACACCGCCGACGGAAAGGTCGTTCTCGACGTGTGCTTCTACGAGCGCATGATGCGGGACGATCTGCTCGGGCCGTTCGGTGATTCGGTCGCCAAACTCGTGCGCTGGGAGATCGATTCGGCTCGCCGCTCGGTTGGCGTGACCACGATCGACGAGCGAGCCAATGAGTTCCCGCGACACCGCGGATCGTTGACCGGCAAGGAATATCGCTTCGGCTACTGCGCCATGCCCGATCCGAATTCGATGCACTGGCCGACGATCAAGCACGATCTCGTGGCCGGCACCAGTCAGGTGTTCGATCACGGAGCCGGGCGTGCGGCTGGTGAACCGGTGTTCGTGGCCCGTCCCG
>JBEDFW010000128.1:0-32778 GCA_041174985.1 Actinomycetota bacterium
CGCGGCGAGTTGTTCGTCGAACCCGGTGACAAGGTCTACGAAGGAATGGTCGTCGGTGAATCGGCTCGAGGTGACGAAATGGTCGTGAACGCCGTTCGTGCCAAGGAGAAGACCAACATCCGAACGCACAGCCACGACGACGGAGTGAAATTGGCGGCGGCGCGGCTGCACACACTCGAGTCGGCCATCGAATGGATCGCCGACGACGAACTCGTGGAGATCACTCCGTCCTCGATCCGGATCCGCAAACGATTCCTCGGTCTCGAGGATCGCCGTCGAGCCTTCAAGAAGGCGACCGTTTCGTCGTGATCGTCGGCCTCGTCTCGCCGACGAGGTTCAACGCTTCCTGATACGCACCGGCTGGGGGTCGGCTTCGTGGGGCAGGGGGAAGTTGCTCTTGCGTTCGAGCAACTCGACCAGCTGGTCGTAGACCTCGGCGCCCACCGTCTCGACGAGCTCGTCCTTCAGGTAGCGGTACACGGGTTCACGACCGACGAAGGCGTCGGAACTGTCGGTGCACCACCAGTGGAACTCGTCTCCCGACACCCCCCAGTCGCGCCGTTTCCATTCACGCACGATGGTCGTGACGTATCCGGTGTCGTCCTCGGAATGTTCGAGATGGATGGGCAACTGCCAACAGACGTTCGGCTTCCAGTCGAGAGGTCGCTCGCCGGCTTCCATGGCTCCGATGTGGAGAGCACAACCGGCTCCTCCGGCGAACCCCGGGCGGTTGAGAAAGATGCAAGCTCCGTCCACGACACGGGTCGTGGTCTCACCGGATCGGGCCTTCTTCAAGAACCCGTGTCGATCGGCGTTCTTCTTGAACTGCCAGTTCTTCTCGGTGAGGTGCACCGACGACTTCACGACCACTGCGACGTCGTCATCGTCGACGAAGTGTGCTCCGAACGAACAGCAACCCTGGTTCAGGTGCTCGGCCGGACCCTCCAGGACTCCTTGGCAGCCTTCGCCGAAGATGCACTTCCACGACGAGCGGAGGAACGTGGCGTCGAACACCCACGTGCGCATCTCCTTGGGATCCTCGAAGGCGATCATCTCGTGGAGATCGATGTGGCGACCGGAAGTACGGGGAGTCGAAGTCACCCGGTCAGCCTAGGTCCCGGACGGTAGCCTCGCCTCGATGTCTCGACGTCCTCCCCAGACCGCTCAAGAGTTGCGCGACTCGTTCACGACCTTCTTCTCCGAACGCGATCACGCCGTCGTCGATTCGGCCAGCCTCATTCCTCACGATCCGACCGTGCTCTTCACGGTGGCTGGCATGGTTCCTTTCAAGCCGTACTTCGTCGGCGACGAGACTCCTCCGTACAAGCGCGCCGCCACGGTCCAGAAGTGCGCGCGAGCCGGTGGCAAGCACAACGATCTCGACGACGTCGGTCGTACCAAGCGCCACCTCGTCTTTTTCGAGATGCTCGGCAACTTTTCCTTCGGTGACTACTTCAAGGAATCGGCCATTCCCTGGAGTTGGGAGCTGGTCACCGAGCGGTTCGGTTTCGACGGCGATCGCATCTGGATCACGGTCCACGAGAGCGACGACGAGGCCGAGGCGATCTGGCACGAAAAGGTCGGCGTGCCGATGAATCGCATCCAGAGGCTCGGTGACAAGGACAACTTCTGGCAGATGGGCGAGACCGGGCCGTGCGGACCCTGCTCCGAACTCCACATCGATCGTGGAGCGGCCTTCGGTCCCGACGGCGGTCCTCTTCACGACCCGCACGGCGATCGTTTCATGGAGTTCTGGAACCTGGTTTTCATGCAGTTCAACCAGGCTGCCGATGGAAGTCGAACTCCGTTGCCCAGACCCTCGATCGACACCGGTGCCGGACTCGAGCGAATCCTGGCTCTCATTCAGGGTGTCGACTCGGTGTGGGAAACCGACGCCTTGTTCCCACTCGTCGAGAAGGCTCAGTCCCTGACCGGCGCCACGTACCGAGTCGGTGACTACGACGATCGAGCGAGTTTCAGCCTTCGCGTGTTGGCCGAACACGCCCGTAGCAGCGCCATGCTCGTGGCCGATGGAGTCTTTCCGTCGAACGAGGGTCGTGGGTACGTTCTTCGCCGCATCATTCGTCGCGCCATTCGTCACGCTTACTTGTTGGGCACCGAGAAACTCGTGATGCCCGATCTCGCGGCGACCGCCATCGATCTGTGTCGCACTGCGTTCCCCGACACCGCGCGACAGAAGGATTTCGTTCTCGAGGTGTTGTCCCGTGAAGAGGAGCGGTTCCGTCAGACCTTGAAGACCGGCGTGACGATTCTCGATCAAGAGATCCAGCAGTTGTCGTCGACGGGAACTCTGTCGGGCTCGACGGCTTTTCTCCTTCACGACACGTACGGTTTCCCACTCGAGGTGACCGAAGAGATCGTGGGTGAACGAGGACTGGCCGTCGATCGAGCCGGGTTCGATGCGGCCATGGACGAACAGCGACGTCGCGCCAAGGCGGCCCGACGTACCGATCGCACCGACGACGACGTGATGGATCAGTACCGTCGCCTCTCCGAGCGTCACGGGCCCACGTCCTTCGTCGGCTACGACCAGGACGAGTCGTCGGCGCGCGTGATCGGATTGGTCGACGGAGACGGTTTCGTCGATGTCTTCCTCGATCGCAGTCCCTTCTACGCCGAAAGCGGCGGACAAGTCGGTGACACGGGGACGATTCGTTCCGCCGGCGTCGAATGGGAAGTTCTCGACACCACCTTCGCCATTCCCGGTCTGCGTCGCCACCGTTGCCGCCCGGTTCATGGCGAATTGACGGTCGGTGACGAAGTCCACGCTGCGATCGATTCGGTTCGCCGTCGCGCCATCCGCCGCCATCACACCGCCACGCACTTGTTGCACTGGGCGTTGCGCGAGGTTCTCGGTGATCACGTGAAGCAGGCCGGCTCACTGGTCGACGACACCCGACTCCGATTCGACTTCAGTCATTACTCGGCACTCGGTCCCGACGAAATCCGCGCCATCGAGCGTCTGGCCAACGAACAGACCCTCACCAATTCCGACGTCGATGCCTACGAAACCACCAAGGACGAGGCCCTGTCCGACGGGGCCATCGCGTTCTTCGGCGACAAGTACGGAGACACCGTTCGCGTGCTCCGCGCCGGGTCCTCGTTCGAATTGTGCGGCGGCACCCACGTGTCGGCCACCGGCGACATCGGCATCGTGAAGATCGTTTCCGAAGGATCGATCGGAGCCAATCTGCGGCGTATCGAGGCCGTGGCCGGTGATCGCACTCTCGCTCTTCTGCAGGACCGTACGGCGATTCTCGAGAGCATCGGAGATCTCGTCGGCGCCTCGCTCGACGACGTCGTGAGCGGAGTGAATCGCCGTCTCGACGATCTGAAGTCGGCCCAGGACGAGATCAAGAAGTTGCGTTCGGCCATGGCGTCGACCCGAGCCGGTGAGATCGCGGCCGGAGCCGTCGACGGAAACGTCGTCGAACGAATCGACGATCTCGATCCCGGTGACTTGCGAGACCTGGCCGTCGCCATTCGCCAGAAGGTCGGAATTCGTCGAGTCGTGCTCGGGGGAGTCACCCCAAGTGGTGGTGTCGCACTCGTGGCCGCCGTCGAAACCGGAGCGCAAGCCGGGCCCCTCATCGCGCCAGCAGCCAAGCTGGTCGGCGGAGGCGGAGGTGGCAAGGGCGAGATCGCGACGGCAGGCGGCAAGATCCCCGAGAAACTTGACGAGGCTCTGCAACTGGTTCGAACATCGATCGCATGACCGTTTTCGTGTCTCACGACGGGTGAGAATGGGGGAGTGCGGGTTCTCGGTCTCGACCTCGGTTCGAAGCGAATCGGTGTGGCAGTCAGCGATCGATCCGAAACCATCGCTTCGCCGCTCACGGTGATTCAACGGGGCAAGTCGCCGGCGATCGACCACGCCGAGATCCGTCGCCTCGCCGACGAAGAAGAGGCCGAGGTCATCGTCGTGGGGTATCCCATCTCGATGTCGGGCGCGATCGGTTCGGCGGCGCGTGCCGCTGCTGACGAGTCCCGTCTGATCGCCGAGGCAACCGGACGCCCCGTGGAACTCTTCGACGAGCGGATGACCACCGTCACCGCCGATCGAGCACTGCGTGAGGCCGAGATCTCGGCCTCGTCGCGACGACGGTTCGTCGACAAAGTCGCAGCTGCCGTCATGCTCCAAGCGTGGCTGGATCGTAGCAAGGCTGGTCGATGAGCAGCCGCCGTCCCGAGGTCGATCGCGACCCGAATGCATTGCTACGAACGGTGGTCGTTCTTCGTCGGCGCGAGCGCACGTGGCTCGGCCGCATCGCCGTGGCGTCGTCGATCATCGCCCTCCTCGTGGTCACGATCTACGGGATGACGACCTGGCGCTATCTCCAACGGGTGAATCCGCCCGGCGATCCCGGAGCCGCACAGACCTTCGAAGTCGTCGAGGGCGATGACCTGAACTCGCTGAGCCGTCGCTTGGAAGCGTCGGGTTTCGTCGTCGACGACTCGACTTTCCGTCGCTACGTCGACGGCGAGGGCGGGCTGGAGATCGTGCCGGGCTTCTACACCCTTCGTCCTCGTGACCACATGGGCAATCTGCTCCGGGCATTGCGGACCCCGCCTGAAGAGACCTTCTGGAAGGTCACCATCCCCGAGGGTTACACGATCTCCCAGATGGCCGTTCGACTGGCCGAAACGGTTCCCGGATTCGATGGCGCCACCTTCGTGTCACGCGCCTTCGATCCGGACGCGCCGATCATCGAGAGCCGGTACGCCCCGGGCGTCAGCAACCTCGAGGGCCTGCTCTTCCCCGACACGTATTCGATCGCCGGAGACGAGACGCCCTCTCAGATCCTGCAGCGGATGGTGCGATTGATGGAGAGGGTCGGTCGCCAAGAAGGATTGGACGATGCCGGATCGACCGTCGGTCTCGATCCCTACCAAGTTCTCACGATCGCGTCGATGATCGAACGGGAGGCCAAGACCGAAAAGGACCGCCCGATCATCGCTCGCGTGATCTATAACCGTTTGGCCATGGGTATGAAGTTGGAGATCGACGCGACGCTCTATTACGGCCAGGACCCCGAGACGCCCTTCGACGAGCTGAAAACTCTCGACACGCCGTACAACACCTACCTCGTCGGCGGTCTCCCCCCGACACCGATCGCGAGTCCGGGTCGAGCTTCGATCGCTGCCGCTCTCGCTCCGGCGCCGAATCCGCTCCCCAGCGACCCCTTGTGTGCAGACCTGCCGACCGGAGCACCGTGCGCGTATTTGTACTACGTGCTGTCCGATCGAGACGGAAACCACACGTTCGCCGTCACACTCGATCAGCACGAAGCCAATGTGGCCACCGCCATCGCCGAGGGGGTGCTGTGAACACCTCCGAGATCACCGGTCGCACTCGAGTCGCTGCCGTGATCGGTTGGCCGATCGATCACAGCTTGTCACCCACCATTCACAACGCTGGCTTTCGATCGATGGGCGTCGACTGGACCTACGTCGCCCTTCCGATCCCCGCTGGCGGTTGCCAGCCGATCCTGGAACTGTGTCGACAAGGTGCGCTCGGAGGCCTGAGCGTGACCATGCCGCACAAGACGGCCGTGTTCGAACAGTGCGACCGGCTTTCACCGGCCGCCGAGCGACTGAGAAGTGTGAACACGGTCGTTCGAGACAGCGACGGTTCTCTCGTCGGCCACAGCACGGATGGAGACGGTTTGCTCGATTCGCTGCGAGCCGAGGACGTCGACGTGACCGATCGCACCGTTCTGGTGCTCGGATGGGGAGGCGCAGCACGATCGGTGACCGACGCTCTTGTTCGACACCGAGCCGGACGAATCGTCATCAGCAATCGCTCCGGGGTCGACGAGAGCGAGCGTTCGGCGATCGCGCCGGATTCGTCGTCCATTCCTTGGTCCCGACGGAACGAGCTGCTCGCGTCGGTCGACCTCGTGATCAACTGCACCAGTGTCGGCATGGGTTCGTTCGGCGAGGCGAACTCGGAGAACTCACCCATCGATGTCGCAGACCTGCGATCGGGAACCGTGGTCACCGACCTGGTGTATCACCCGCTGTCGACTCCTCTGCTCCAGGGTGCGCGAAGTCGCGGTTGTCGAGTCGTCGGAGGTCTGGGGATGTTGATCCATCAGGCGGCTCGGCAACAAGCGCTCTGGATCGGCTCGGAACCCGACGTCGCCGCCATGACCGACGCCGCCCTTCGACGACTCGACGCACCCCGGTAACCTGACGACGATGTTGCGCTATCTCACCGCCGGCGAATCCCATGGTCGCGCTCTCGTCGTGATCGTGGAGGGTCTGCCAGCCGGTCTCCCGGTGACGGTCGAGGACGTTCAAGCCGAAATGGCGCGACGTCGTCTCGGCTACGGACGTGGACCGCGACAACGATTCGAAGTCGACGAGATCACCCTCGTGGGTGGGGTTCGCCACGGACGGACTCTCGGTTCTCCCGTTGCCATCGAGATCAAGAACACCGAGTGGTACCGATCCGACAAATGGCACAAGGAGATGGATCCGGCCCCCGGTCGTACCGAGGCTCCACTCACCAGTGTTCGCCCGGGTCATGCCGATCTGGTCGGCATGCAGAAGTACGGATTCACCGACGCCCGTGACGTGCTCGAGAGGGCCAGTGCCCGTGAAACCGCCGCTCGCGTCGCGGCCGGTGCACTCGCCAAGTTGTTGCTCTCGCACCTCGGCACGTCGGTCCTGTCGCACGTTCTCCAGATGGGTGCCATCCGCACCGACGGTCGTCGACCTCTTCCGACCGATCTTGCGTCGGTCGACGAGTCCGACGTCCGTTGTTTCGATCCGCAGGCATCGGCCCGGATGGTCACCGAAATCGAGGCTGCGGCCAAAGAAGGAGATTCCCTCGGCGGAGTCGTCGAGGTTCTCGCCTATGGCGTTCCGATCGGCCTCGGGAGTCATGTTCATTGGGATCGAAAGATCGACGGCCTCATCGCGCAGGCGATCATGAGCATCCAGGCGGTCAAGGGAGTCGAGATCGGTGATGCTTTCGACGTCGCCGGTCGGCGCGGGTCGGCGGCCCACGACGCCATCCGCTGGGACGAACCCTCCCAGGCGTACGTTCGCGAGAGCTCCTTGGCCGGAGGAACCGAAGGCGGTATGTCGACCGGTGAAGTGCTCGCCGTCCGCGCGGCGATGAAACCGCTGGCCACTCTGAACCGCCCCACCTTGCCGACGGTCGACGTCGTCACCAAGGAATCGACGGTGTCGTTCAAGGAGCGCACCGACGTCACGGCCGTTCCGGCCATGGGCGTGGTTGCCGAGACGATGGTCGCTCTCGTGCTCGCCCAGGAAGCACAGCGCAAGTTCGGCGGCGACTCTCTCACCGAGTTCGTTCGCAACGCCGAGGCGGCGCGACCCAACTGACATGTCCGCAGTCCATCTGGTCCTCGTCGGACTCATGGGTAGCGGCAAGAGCAGTGTCGGTCGCCGAGTCGCCGAGACCAGCCATCGTTCGTTCGTCGACACCGACCACCGGATCGAGAAGATCGCCGGTCAGTCCATTCGCGACATCTTCTCGAATCGTGGAGAAAGCGAGTTTCGACGGATGGAGTCCGAGGTCCTCCGCGACGTGCTGTCGTCCGCCACGCCAACGGTGGTGGCAACGGGAGGTGGCGTCGTGCTGAGCGAGGTCAACCGAGATCTGCTCGGTGCCCATCACGTGATCTGGTTACGAGCGACGATCGACACCTTGGCCACCCGGCTGGTCCACACGGCATCACGGCGTCCACTGCTCGACGGTGACGTTCGTGAGCGTCTACTCGCCCTCGAACGTGATCGATCCGACCTCTATCGTGTCGTATCCTCCAGGATCGTGGACGTCGACGACCTCGAAGTGGACGAGGTCGCATCGTTGGTGCTGGCCGCCGAGGCACGATCATGAGCGCGATACGCGTCGAGGTCGACCTGGCCGAGCGTTCCTACCCGATTCTCATCGGCCACGGAGCCGCCGCCGAGATCGGTGCGTTGATACCGACCGATGTCCAGCGCATCGCGATCGTCACCGATCCGAGCATTCCCTTCACGATCGACCTCGGTCGCCCGACGGTCACGGTTCACCTCACCGGCGGCGAGGAGGCCAAGAGTCTGACCACGGTGGAACGAATCACGTCCGAATTCGCGCGACAGGGCATCACCCGTCGCGATCTCGTCATCGGAGTCGGCGGCGGATTGGTGACCGACGTGGCCGGGTTCGCCGCTGCGGTCTGGCACCGCGGAACACCGGTACTGCACGTGCCCACCACACTTCTCGGCATGGTCGACGCCGCGATCGGTGGCAAGACGGCCGTGAATCTGCCCGAGGGCAAGAATTTGGTCGGAGCGTTCTGGCAACCCATCGCCGTGGTCGCCGACCTCGACGCGCTCGACACACTTCCCGAACGTGAGACCAAGTGTGGTCTCGGAGAAGTTGCCAAGTATCACTTCCTCTCCGGTGACAACCTGTTGTCTCTGCCGCTTCCCGAGCGAATCGCTCGATGCGCGGCGATCAAGGCCGAAATCGTGGCCGACGACGAGAACGAATCCGGTCGTCGAATGCTCCTCAACTACGGACACACGCTGGCGCATGCCATCGAGACCTCCGGTCACCACGGTCTCGCTCACGGCGAGGCGGTCGCCGTCGGCATACTCTTCGCCGCTCGACTGGCCCGGGCCCTCGGCCGCATCGACGACCGGCGGGTCGACCAGCATGATCGAGTCGTTCGCTCCGAATACGGTCTCGCCGACGAATCGGTGATGGCCCGGATCGCCGAGCTCGACGTCGACGACCTGATGACCCTCCTCGCGCGTGACAAGAAGGCCACTCGCGGGCTCACCTTCGTTCTCGACGGCGCTCGAGGACCCGAAGTG
Source organism: Actinomycetota bacterium (assembly GCA_041174985.1). GTDB lineage: Bacteria > Actinomycetota > Acidimicrobiia > Acidimicrobiales > Ilumatobacteraceae > Casp-actino8. The sequence goes on from JBEDFW010000128.1 coordinate 8,860, forward strand.
ATCGACGACGTCGATCGTGACGTCGTACGCGATTGCTTAATTCGATTCCTGAACTGAGCCGATCCAGTAGTTTGATCCCGTGTCGAGCGTGCTCCTCATCCACGGTCCCAACCTGAATCTCCTCGGACAGCGCGAGCCGGAGATCTACGGGACGTCGACTCTCGACGACTACGTCGCCGCCACCTCGGCGCGGGCGAACTCGCACGGACTCACTCTCGAAGCGATCCAGTCGAACCACGAAGGCCAATTGGTCGACGCGATTCACGACGCGCGTTCGCGTGTCTCGGCCATCGTCATCAACGCCGGAGCTCTGACCCACTACTCCTGGGCCCTTCACGACGCGCTGGCCACGTTTTCCGGTCCGGTCATCGAGGTTCACATCTCTCAACCCAACGCTCGCGAACCTTGGCGTCACACCAGTGTGGTGGCGCCGGTCGCATCCGGATCGATCGCCGGATTCGGAATGCTCGGCTATCTGCTGGCCATCGACGCCGTGGCCGATCTCCTTCGCTCGTGATCGCCCGTCTCGACGCCGTTCGCCGTCTCGCCGACGGTTGGGGTCTGCTCACCGATCGCTCCGACGTGAGGTGGGCGAGTGGATTCGGCGGATCGAGTGGCTGGCTCCTGGTCGGTCCGGATCAGGCCCATCTGGTGACCGACGCGCGTTACTCGGAACGTGCTCGTCACGAGATCGGATCTCGTCCGATCGACGTCGTGACGATCGACGCGTCGAACGATCGTTATCGAACCGTTGGTCGGCTCGCCGGCGATCGGTCGATCGCCGTTCGCTCCTCGGCGGTCACGATGGACGATCTCGCACGATTCGAGTCTCTCGGAACCCGTTTGCGGGCCGTCGATTTCAGCGGCTTGCGTCGCATCAAGGATCCACTCGAAGTCGAGACCATTCGCCGCGCCGCGTCCATCGCCGATCGCGCCCTCACCGACGTCGTCGCCCTCATCGACGTGGGAGTCACCGAGGTCGACGTCCGTGACGAGCTCGACCACCGCATGCGCAGATACGGCGCCGACGGGCCGTCGTACGACACGATCGTCGCCGCCGGCCCTCGACATTCCGCCGTTCCGCATCACCAACCCACCCGCTACGCATTCGCGGCCGGCGACCCGATCGTGATCGACGTCGGTGCACTGGTCGACGGTTACCACTCGGACATGACTCGAACCTTCGTGGTCGGTGAACCATCCGATCATTTCCGCCGCTGGTATTCGGCGGTCGCAGAGGCGCAGAAGGCCGGACTCGACGCGGTTCGACCGGGGGTCGAGTGTCGAGTCGTCCACGAGGAGGCTCGGCGCCGATTCGGAGACGAGGCCCCATGGTTCGTCCACGGAACGGGGCACGGTGTCGGCCTCGACATCCACGAGGAGCCGTTCCTCAACGGATCGTCCGCCGCCACGTTGTGCGAGGGAGAGGTCGTGACCGTGGAACCCGGCCTCTATCGTGTGGGATTCGGTGGCGTTCGTATCGAAGACCTGGTGGTCGTTCGTTCCGAAGGTGCCGACATCCTGACCAGCTCTCCCAAGGACCTCCTATGCCTGCCATCACGACCAACGACCTGAAGAACGGAATCACCCTCGAGCTCGACAACGGCCTCTTCCAGGTGGTCGAGTTCCAGCACGTGAAGCCGGGCAAGGGTGGAGCCTTCGTTCGCACGAAACTTCGCAACGTCCGTACCGGCAACGTCTTCGAGAAGACGTTCAACGCCGGTATTCGGGTCGAGCAGGCGATCCTCGACAAGAAGGACATGCAGTTCCTGTACCGCGACGGAGACGACTACGTGTTCATGGACACGGACACCTACGACCAGATGAACATCCCGCCGGTCGCCCTCGGCGAAGCAGCCGACTACCTGATCGAATCGATGACCGCCATCATCGCTCTGCACAACGACGAGATCGTCTCGGTCGAGATCGCCGCCGCGGTGGAATTGACGATCGCCGAGACCGAACCGGGCATCCAGGGTGATCGGGTCTCCGGAGCGCGAAAGCCCGCCACTCTCGAGACCGGCAAGGTCATCCAAGTTCCCTTGTTCGTGAACATCGGCGACCGGGTGAAGGTCGACACTCGATCCGGCGACTACATCACCCGGGTCTGACGTGACCGCCGACGATTCGGGTCACGACGACAAGAGAACACGGGCTCGCGAGGCAGCGCTGACGGCGCTCTACGAAGCCGAGACGAAGGGCATCGACCCCCGTCTCGTGCTCGAATCGCAGATCCTTCCGCCCGCCGCTCTCACGACTCTGCTGGTCGAGGGTGTTTCCGGTTCGGTCGGCGAGATCGACGAACTGATCGCCAAGTACGCCACCGGTTGGAGTCTCGATCGCATGCCGACACTCGATCTTCTCGTCCTTCGCGTCGCGACCTACGAACTCGTTCGTCGGCCCGAAGTTCCGATCGCCGTCGTGATCGACGAGGCGGTCGAACTGGCCAAGCGTTTCAGCACCGACGATTCCGGACGCTTCGTGAACGGAGTTCTCGCCTCCATCGCCCGCGAAACTCGACCCGCTCGCTGACCGATGGATCAGTGATCGAGGGGTTCCGGCCACGGACCGGTACCGCGAGCGGCATCGGCGATGCCGGCCAGGGTGAATCCGTCGAGATGGTGCCGCATGTGATCACCGGCTTGTTTCCAGATCGCCAGAAGAACACACTGCCCTTCGTGATCGCACGACCCGTCGGCGTGTGGTTCGCCGAAGTCGCCGAGGGTGATCGGTCCGTCGACGGCCGAGACGATTTCGGAGAGTCGGATGTCCTTCGGTGCACGAGCCAAGGTGTAGCCACCGCCGACGCCACGCTTGGAGCGCACCAGGCCGGCTCCTTTCAGGGCCAACAGGATCTGCTCGAGGTAGGGCTGGGGCAGTCCGGTGCGGTCGGCGATGTCGCGTACCGACGTCGGGCCCGACTCCTCGTCGTGCAGAGCCAAACTGAGGAGGGCCCGACACGCATAATCACCACGAGTCGAGACGCGCACGTCCGCATCGTAGGCGCAGAACGCTCGTGGGGAGCAGGATCGTCCCCGACTCCGGAATGTGCTGGACTGACGTGATGTCCGCTCGACCGGTTCCTCGTCGCCCCGATTATCGGGGTGACTGTCTCACGAACGTGGTCCCGGGTTGCCTCGTGTCGGTGGCGGGGCGCCGTCCCGACTGGTTCCCCGAACCGCTCCGACGAGCCACCCGGACCGTCCTCGTGGTTCTCGACGGTCTGGGGTGGCGACAGATCCTCGACCACCGGTCCCAGTTGCCGGTCGTCTCGTCGATGGTGGGCGGACCCATCACCACGGTCGCACCGAGCACCACCGCCACGGCCCTCACGAGCCTCGTCACCGGCGCCACACCGCTGCAACACGGCATCGTCGGATATCGCATGGACATGGGTGACCTGGTCATGAATTCTCTGAGCTGGAGCGGTCACAAACGGGGGGAGCGGAGACGAGATCTGCGGTCCACGTATCCACCTCGTCACGTACAGCCCGTTCCGTCGTTCTGTGGTCAGTCGGTTCCTGTCGTGACCAGAGCCGAGCACATCGGCTCCGGTTTCACCGAAGCGCATCTCGACAACGCCCTCCTGTACGGGTGGCGAGCCGAGAGTTCGATTCCCATCGAGATTCGATCGGCACTCGATGCCGGCCACCAGTTCGTCTACGCGTACTACGACGGAGTCGACAAGATCGCGCACGAACGGGGCTTCGGTCGCTTCTACGAGGCCGAGTTGCGCGCCGCCGATGCTCTCGTCGCCCGGATTCTCGACGCCGTTCCACGTGACACCACGGTCGTCGTGCTCGCCGACCACGGTCAGGTCGAGACCGGCGACGATCTGATCGAACTGGACCGAGAGGTTCTCGATCTCGTGGATCATCAATCGGGCGAAGGTCGCTTTCGTTGGCTGCACGCGCGAGACGGACGCATCGACGATCTGCTGCGCGCGTGCGATCGCTATTCGTCGGTCGCTTGGGTCATGACTCGCACCGATCTGGTCGACGGAGGATGGTTCGGTCCGGTGGGAGATCCGTCGTTCGTTCGGCGTCTCGGCGACGTCGCCCTCCTGCCTCATGGAACGGCGTCCTTCGAGGATCCCGATGACACGGGAGCGTTTCCGCTCGTGTGTCGACACGGTTCGCTCACCGAGGCCGAAATGCTCGTTCCGTTCCTCGCCACGACGGTGTGACACGCCTGAAGGCATCGGGCAGAATGACGTCGTGACTTCTCCCGACAACGGCACCTCTCCCGAAGTTCATCGTCCCGACGCGGTGATCGGCTCCGAATCCTCGGCTCCTGTCACCGAAGCCGTCACCGAGCCCGGCAAAGTCATGCGAATCGGCTCGATGGTGAAACAGCTGCTCGAAGAAGTACGCGGTACTCACCTCGACGAAGCGAGTCGGGAGCGATTGGCGGAGATCTACGAGCGTTCCATCGTCGAGTTGTCGGAAGCCTTGTCACCCGATCTGCAAGAAGAACTCCGCATGCTCGCACTGCCGTTCTCGTCGGAGGCTCCGAGCGAAGCCGAGATCCGGATCGCCAAAGCGCAACTCGTCGGGTGGTTGGAGGGCTTGTTCCACGGCATCCAGGCCACACTGTTCGCGCAGCAGATGGCCGCTCGACAGCAGTTCGAGCAGATGAGGCGGCTCGGACCGGGGCAGGTCGAGGGATCTCCCGACGGTGTCGTCGACCGTCGCCCGGGCACCTATCTCTGACCGAAAAGTCCGGTTGGCCACCCGGGATCGTCCGGACACCCCACTGCTACTGTTGCGAATCACACGAATGTGTTTCGGGCCCGTCGGTGTGGCTCGTCGTTCGTGCCGTCGGAAAGGTGTCGTAGGGGTGTCGGGTGGCTGATTCGTTCACACATCTCCACGTGCACACCGAGTTCTCGATGCTCGACGGGGCGGCCAAACTCGACGAGCTGGTGGCCAAGGCCGTCGCCGACGGCCAGCCCGCCCTCGGCATGACCGATCACGGCAACATGTACGGGGTGCTCGATTTCTACCGCGAGTGTCGCGACCAGGGAATCAAGCCGATCGTGGGAACCGAGGCGTACATGGCCGGAGAGTCCCGTTTCGAACGTCCACCCCGACGTGGACGAGTCGACGATTCGGGCGGAGACGTCGAAGGGGGAGGAAAGCTCTACTACCACCTGACCCTGCTCGCCGAGAACGACGCCGGCTACCGGAACCTGATCAAGCTGAGCAGCTTGGCCTTCCTCGAGGGTTACTACTACCAGCCGCGCATGGACTGGGAGCTCCTCGCTCGGCACAGCGAAGGTCTCATCGCCACCACCGGTTGCCTGGGAGGCCACGTCCTGCAGAGTTTGTTGAAGGACGACTACGACGGTGCCCGGGCGAAAGCCGCCCGTCTCCAGGAGATCTTCGGGCGCGACAATCTTTTCGTCGAATTGCAGGATCACGGTCTCTCCAGCCAGATACGCACCAATCCGCAACTGATGCAGATCGCGCGCGACATCGGCGCCCCGATATTGGCCACCAACGACTCGCACTACGTGCACCGTCACGACAGCGAGGCTCACGATGCCTTGCTCTGCGTCCAGACGGCGTCGCTGATGTCCGACCCCAATCGCTTCAAGTTCGACGGCACCGAGCACTACTTGAAGAGTGCGACCGAGATGCGTCATTTGTTCCGCGAAGTTCCGGAGGCCTGCGACAACACGCTCTGGATCGCCGAACGCAGTGATCTCACGATCGAGTTCGGGAAGCCCCAACTTCCGAACTTCGCCGTTCCGAAGGGATTCGCCGACGACAAGACGTACCTCGAGCACCTGACATGGGAAGGTGCCCGTCGACGTTGGGGAGCCGAGTTGCCCCCTTCGGTCGTCGAACGACTCGCGTACGAGTTGAAGGTCATCGTCGACATGGGCTTCGCGTCGTACTTCTTGATCGTCTGGGATCTCATCGCCTACGCCAAGGAACGGGGAATCCGCGTCGGACCAGGGCGAGGCTCGGCGGCCGGTTGCGCCGTTGCGTACTGCCTCCGCATCACCGAGATCGATCCCATCCGCTACGACCTGCTGTTCGAGCGTTTCTTGAACCCGAGCCGAATCTCCATGCCCGACATCGACATGGACTTCGACTCCCGACACCGAGACGAGATGATCCGCTACGTCTCCGAGAAGTACGGCCGCGACCACGTGGCTCAGATCATCACCTTCAACACCATCAAGGCGCGCAACGCGGTGCGTGACGCCGCCCGGGTGCTCGGTCACGAGTACGCCGTCGGTGACCGCTTGGCCAAGGCGATGCCACCTCTCGTCATGGGTCGCGACACTCCGCTCAAGTACTGCCTCGAAGAGAATCCGAAGTACGTCGATGGCTATCGAGCCGCCGGCGAACTCCGACAGATGTACGAATCCGACCCGGTGGCCCGCCAGGTGATCGACGTGGCCAAAGGACTCGAGGGTCTCAAACGTTCGACGGGTATCCACGCGGCCGCCGTCGTGATCTCCAAGGAGCCACTCACCGAATACCTGCCACTCCAGCGCAAACCCGAGCAGGGAAAGGCGCCGGAGGAGACCCCCGTCACGACGCAGTACGAGATGCACGGCGTCGAAGACCTGGGACTGCTGAAGATGGACTTCCTCGGATTGCGCAACCTCGACGTCATCACCGACACCGTGTCCTTGGTGCGCCGCAGCATCGATCCGGATTTCGACATCGATGCCGTCCCTCTCGACGATCCGGCGGTTTTCGAACTGCTCGGCCGCGGCGAGAGCACCGGAGTGTTCCAGCTCGAGTCGCCACAGATGCAAGCCCTCCTGCGTGCAATGACACCCAACTCGTTCGAGGACGTCTCGGCCGTCATCGCGCTGTACCGACCCGGTCCGATGAGCGTCAACATGCACTACGACTACGCCGACCGAAAGAACGGTCGCAAGAGCGTCGATTATTTCCACGACGACGCTGTCGAGGTGCTCGGAGACACGTTCGGCCTCATGATCTACCAAGAGAGCGTGATGCGTGTCGCACAGCGCTTCGCCGGCTACTCCCTCGCCGAAGCGGACAACTTGCGGAAGGCCTGCGGCAAGAAGGTCCGCGAGCTCATGGAGAAGGAACGCTCCAAGTTCGTCGAGGGCTGCGAACGGACCGGCTACGGCAGCGATCTGGGTGTGTACCTCTTCGGGATCATCGAGAATTTCGCCGACTACGCCTTCAACAAGTCGCATTCGTTCGGATACGGCCTCGTCACGTACCAGACCGCGTATCTGAAGGCGAATCATCCGGTGCAGTTCTTCGCCGCTCTCCTGACTTCGGTGAAGGACAATCTCGACAAGGCTGCCGGCTACCTGGCCGATGCTCGACGGCAGAAGCTGACGATTCTCCCTCCCGACATCAACGTCTCGCGGGTCGATTTCGACGCCATCCCCGAGCGTCGTTCGGTCACCTTCGGTCTCTCGGCCATCAAGGGAGTGGGAACGGCCTTGTGTCAGCGCATCGTCGACGAACGTGATGCCAACGGCGCTTTCGCCAGCTTCCAGGACTTCTGCATGCGAGTTCCGACGGAATGCCTCAACAAGCGAGCGATCGAATCCTTCATCAAGGTCGGAGCCTTCGACTCGCTCGGCCATCCGCGCCTCGGACTCTTGACGGTGTTCGAGATGATCGTCGACGACGCCATCGCTCGTCGCCACGAGGCCGACCAAGGGGTGCTCAGCCTCTTCGACGATCCCGACGGTGCCGGACCCGGATTCAACGTCGACGTCGAGATTCCCGATCGTGACCTCGACCGCGAGATCACGATCAAGTACGAGAAGGAACTCCTCGGTCTGTACATCACCGATCACCCTCTGAGCGGCCACGAAGGGACCCTGGCTCGTCGCACCACGGCCACCACGCTCGACGCCAAGGAACGTCCCTCGGGATCGATCGTCACCCTGGGGGGAGTGGTGTCGAAGCTCGAGAAGAAGACCACCCGAAAGGGCGACCAGATGCTCGTTCTCACGATCGAGGATCTGCACGGAACCATGGAGGCGACCATGTTCAGCAAAGTCGCCGCCGCGCAAGGTCACCTCGTTCGCGAAGACGGTGTGATTCTCGCCAAAGGGCGCGTCAACAACGACGGCGATCGTTTGTCGTTCAGCATCCTCGACGTCGAACCTCTCCGTCTGGCCGATTCGGTCCCCGAACTTCGTTTGAACCTTCCCCTCGACACCATCGCGCGCAATCGCATCGACGAGTTGCGTTCGATCCTTCGGCGCCACCCCGGCGACTCCCCGGTCTACCTGCACGTCGGACCGGACAAGATCCTCGAACTCGGTCGTGAGTTCGCCGTGCAGATCGATCGGGTCGTTCCCGACCTTCGGGTGGCCTTCGGTATCGACGTCGTCCTTCCCTCCACCTGACACGTGCGGTTTCCGCCGAACCGAGCCCGGATGGCAGAATGGGAGGGCGCGGTCCTGCCGCGTTCAGGGTGGAGGGGAGCTCGAGTCCATGGCGTTCGATGTTGAGACGAGGGATTGCGTGGCTCTCACCGATGCCGATCTCGACGAGATGGCATCGATGGGTGGGAGTTTCGACATCGGAGCCCTGTCGAAGGCCAAAGAGGACTGGGTTCTCGTGACGACCGCTCGCGAGGCGGGCAAACTCCACGGCTTCACGTTCTCCACACTCGAGCGCATCGGGGGCACCCCGTGCGTCTTGCTGGGTCTCATGAGCGTGAAGCGAACCGGCAAGCGCGACCAGGCCCTCCGGGGTCTCATGGCCGAGGCGTTCCATCGAGCCCTCATGGCTTTTCCCGACGAGGACGTGGTGGTCGGGAGTCGCTTCGCCGCCGCCGACGGTCTCGAAGCGTTCAAGAGTCTCACCGAGTTGATTCCCCGTCCGGGCCACCGAGCCGTCGGTGAGGAGAGAGCCTGGGGTCGACGTCTCGCCAAACGTTTCGGAGTGGAGACGCACTACGACGAGAAGACGTTCGTCGTGGCCAAGAAGGGTCGATCGGGTTTCCTCGATCACGAGTCGGCCAAACCCGAGAAGATCTCTCCCGACGTGCGTTCGTTGTTCGCCGACGTCTCGGACGCGGTCGGTGGAGTGTTGATCGTGCACGGCTGGACGATGGCCGAGGATCTCGCCAAGTTGGGACGTCGGACCTGATCGAGTCCGACGATGCGACGCGCTTGGCGGCGCTCATCGCGCGACGGCGCATGACCCGCCGTTTCGCGCCTGGTCTCGACGTCGAGACGGTCCTCGAGTGGTGTGATCTCGCTCGTCGGGCTCCCTCAGCCGGCTTTTCGCAGGGCGCGCATTTCCTCGTCCGGGGCGACACCGCCGCCACTCTCGAGACCCTCGGCGCCGCCACCTGGTTCGCGCAACGACAGCCCGGCGTACTCGCCGCCCCCGTCGCCGTTCTGGTACTGGCCGATCGCCGCGCCTACACCGATCGCTACGCCGAATCCGACAAATCTGGTCACGGCCTGGAGTCCGACGGGGGATGGCGAGTTCCGTACTGGTCGACCGATGCCGCCATGGCCGCTCAGAACCTTCTCCTGATCGCCGAATCCCATCGACGAGGAGCCCTCTTCATCGGTGTGTTCCGCGATCCGCGACCGGCCCTTCGGGCCTGGGGTGTACCCGCGGAGGTCGATTGCATCGGGGTCGTCCTCGTCGGGGACCGAGCCGACGACGATCGACCGAGCGGTTCGCCCACGACTCGGGGCCGCCGTCCCCGATCCGAGGTCGTCCATCTCGAGCGTTGGTGACGGTCGGTCCGCGATGCTCTTCGGTTTCGGGCCGACCCCGGCTCACCCGTAGGGTGGAAGGGCGGTCGTCACGTCCGGCCGCCAGCACACGACGGCGCCGAACCTCCACGGCACCGCACGCAAAAGGAGCGTCATGACCACCTCGACCGCCATCCCGCTGGTCTCGTATCTGCGACTCGAGCCGTCACCCCACCTCGTCGCCAACGAGTGCACCTCCTGCGGAGCTCGATTCTTCGACCGTCGCAACGCGTGCGCATCCTGTTTCGCCACCTCGTTCCGTGAAGTCGACATTCCGACCGACGGTGTCGTTCGCTCGTTCACCATCGTCGCCATGGCTGCTCCGGGTGTTCCGGTGCCCTTCGTGGCCGCCATCGTCGACTGCGGCGGCACGAGCGTTCGGGGCAACGTCATCAACACCGATCCGACCCCCGAGAAAGTGAGTCTCGGCATGAAGGTCCGGCTCGCGACGTATTCTCTCGGCACCGACGACGACGGTGTCGAAGCAATCGGATTCGGTTTCGAACCCGCCTGAAGCATTCATAGATCGACCATCAACCCCGACCGGCTGCGCCGGTGACAGACCCCGGCCGCGAGGCCGACAATCGAAAGGACGAACATGGCTTCGGACGACATCTACATCCTCGGAATCTCGATGACGAAGTTCGGAAAGCACACCGATCTCGACATCGTCGACCTCGGAGCTCAGGCGGCCATGGCCGCTCTCGCCGACGGTGGCGTCTCCATGCGGGACATGGGAATCCTCGCCGCTGGCAACCTCATGGGTGCCGGTGGTTACGGTCAGCAGTTGCAGAAGCAGATCGGCCAGACCGGAATTCCGGTCTACAACGTGTCGAATGCCTGCGCGACCGGCGCGACCGCGTTGCGCACCGCGATCATGGCCGTCAAGTCCGGTGAAGTGAAGATGGGTCTCGCCGTCGGTGCCGAGAAGTTGGCCGGTGCCGGCCTTCTCGGTGGTGGCGGAACCGCCAAGAAGGACGGGAAGAAGTGGGAACCCAAGGGTCGTTACGGCGCCATTGCGCCGACCGACGGCCGCATCGGAACCGACACCATGCCCGGAACCTTCGCTCAGGTCGGCATGGAGTACGGACACAAGTACGGCGGAGCCTCGTTCGAATTGTTCGCTCGAATCTCGGAGAAGAACCACGCTCATTCGGTGCTCAACCCGATGGCGGCGTACCAGAAGCGTTTCACGCTCGAGGAAATCATGGGCGACATCATGATCGCCTACCCGAACACGCGCCCGATGTGCTCGGCCAACTGCGACGGCGCAGCGGCAGCCGTCGTCACGAGCGGAGAGGTTCTGAAGACGCTCTCACCCGATCAACAGCGTCGCGCCATCAAGGTGTCGGCTTCGGTGCTCACCACCGATCCGTACCAGGAGGCTTGTCAGATCCTTCCCGACGTCAACACTCTCACCCGCAACGCGGCCAAGCAGGCTTACGAGAAGGCCGGCGTGGGCCCCGAGGATCTCGACCTGGTCGAGTTGCACGACTGCTTCGCCACCGCGGAATTGGTGCACTACGACAACCTCATGTTGTGCCCCGAAGGTGGCGCGGTCGACTTCTTCATGTCGGGTGCGCCATGGCGCGACGGCAAGACGCCGGTGAACGTCTCGGGCGGACTGCAGTCGAAGGGTCACCCCATCTCGGCCACCGGCATCGCCAACATCTGGGAGATCTGTCACCATCTGCGCGGCGAGGCGGGCGATCGTCAGATCGAGGGGGCCAAGGTCGGCTTGGCGCACGTGATCGGTCTCGGTTCGGCCTGTGGTGTGCACATCCTCGAGAAGGTCGGCTGATCACGCACCAGTGGCGTGATATCCGCCGTCGACGTGGATCATCGACCCCGTCGTGGCGGGGAACCAATCCGACAACAACGCGGCACACGTTCGCGCCACCGGTTCGGGATCGTTGACGTCCCATCCCAAGGGTGAGCGCGCGTCCCAGACGTCCTCGAAGGTCTTGAAACCGGGAATCGATTTGGCGGCCATCGTCCGCACGGGTCCGGCGGCGATGAGATTGCAGCGCACCCCACTCGGCCCGATGTGACGCGCGAGGTAGCGATTGATGCTCTCGAGCGCCGATTTGGCGACGCCCATCCAGTTGTAGGCAGGCCAGGCGACCGTGTTGTCGAAATCGAGACCGACGATCGACGATCCCGGCCGCATGAGCGGCAGCAAGGATTCGGCGAGGAACTTGTACGAGTAGGCGCTGATCTGAACGGCGGTGGCCACGTCGTTCCATTGAGCGGCCAGGAAGTCCTCGCCCAGGCAGACCTCGGGCGCGAAACCGATGCTGTGCACCACTCCGTCGACTCGATCCCAACGCGCTGCCACCGCGTCGTGAAGTGCCGGACCGTGTTCGGGAACCGTGGCATCGAACTCGAAGACCGGTATGTCAGCCGACAGTTTGCGGGCCGTCCGTTCGGTCAACGAACGACCTCGACCGGCTCCGGTCAAGACGATGTCGGCTCCCTCGTCGAGAGCGACACGAGCGATGGCGAAGGCCAAGGAAGCATCCGTCAGAACTCCGGTGACCACGATTTTCTTGCCGTCGAGCAATCCCACGAGTCGAAACTACTCCGGTCGACCGAGCCGGTCGGGACATCGGACTGCCCGAACTCCCGGTACCTGTGTCAGGCTGGGTCCCATGCGTATCGGAATCATCGGTGGTACCGGCCCGGCCGGGACCGCGCTCGCAGCTCGCCTCGCGTCGATTGGCTACTCGGTGGTCATCGGTTCGCGTTCGCGGTACAAGGCCATGGAAGCACGTGACGAACAGATCGGCCGTTTCCCGCAACTCACCGGGCTGCTCGACTGCGGTGACAATGCGGCGGCCGCCGATTGCGACGTGATCGTCATCGCCACGCCGTGGGATTCGGCGGCGACGACGGCTCAGGAGAACGCTGCGGCGTTACGGGGCAAGATCGTGATCAGCATGGCCAACGCTCTCGTCCGAGTCGGTGGAGAGTTCCAGCCGCTGCTTCCGCCGCGCGGCAGCGTGGCTGCTCACGTGCAGGCTGCGGTTCCCGAATGTCGCGTGGTCGCGGCCTTCCATCATCTCCCGGCCAAGGAACTCGGCCACCTCGGTGACCCGATCGAGTCCGATGTTCTCATCTGCGGAGACGACCCCGATGCACTGTCGACCGTGGCGTCGATCGTGGCCAAGATCCCGGGGTGTCGTCCGCTCGATGCCGGTGAACTCTCCAACGCCACCGCCATCGAGGCGTTCACGGCAGTGCTGCTCCAACTCAACGTCCGATACAAGACGCGGGTGGCCCCGAAGCTCACGGGCATTCGTACGCCGGCGGCTCCTCCCGTCGCGTGAGCATGCACCTGTACGACACCGCGCGTCGCAGCGTGGTTCCGTTCGAACCCGGTCCTCGGGTTCTCATGTACACGTGCGGCATCACCCCGTACGACGCGACTCACCTCGGGCACGCCGCCACTTTCTTGACCTACGACGTCCTGCAACGCCGACTGATCGATCTCGGTCACGAGGTTCGTTGCGTGCGCAACGTCACCGATGTCGACGATCCGTTGTTCGCCAAGGCCCGTGAACTCGGCGTCCACTACCTCGATCTGGCCGCCGGCGAGGAAGCTCGTTTCGAGCGCGACATGGAGGCCCTCGACGCTCTTGCGACGTATTCCTCGCCTCGAGCATCGTCGGCCATTCCCGACATCCGCGGCTTCATCGGAATGGTCCTCGAGCGCGGGTTCGCCTACGAGGCCGGGGGAGCGGTGTACTTCGACGTCTCCAAGTTCCCGAGTTTCGGCTCCGTGAGTCATTACACACGGGACGAGATGATCGAGCTCGCCCGTCAACGCGGTGGAGCCGTGGATGATCCCGCCAAGCGCGACCCGCTCGATTTCGTCCTCTGGCAGCCGTCAGCGCCCGACGAACCGGCCTGGGAGGCCATGTGGGGCCCGGGGCGACCGGGCTGGCACATCGAGTGCAGCGCGCTCGCCCTCCGCGAACTCGGGGAGACGATCGATCTGCACGGCGGGGGCAGCGACCTGATCTTTCCGCATCACGAGTGCGAGCGGGCACAGAGCGAGGCGGCCACCGGGGTGCCGTTCGTGCGCCATTGGATGCACGTCGCGATGGTCTTCATGGACGGAGCCAAGATGTCGAAAAGCTTGGGCAACCTGGTCTTCGTCGATGCGCTACGACGTGAGTGGGACCCGCGAGCCATCCGATTGGCCGTCCATGTTCACCATTACCGCCACGAGTGGGAGTGGAACGACACGCTCATGCCGACCGCGTCGGCTCGTTTGCAGACATGGTCGGACGCCCGGGGAGGGAAAGTCGATTCGAGTGTTCTGGCCGACGTTCGTTCCCGCCTCGACGACGACCTCGACACACCCGGCGCGATCGCGATCATCGACGGAGCGGCGAACCGAGGAGTCGACGTCACCGACGCGGCTGCACTTCTCGGTGTGATTTTTCGCTAAATGCCGTCGGTCACGCCGATGTGAACAGTTGATGTCGCCTTCGTCATACCCCCTTTCGCACGTCATGACCCTTGGGTAGCGTTCGCATCTCTGAGGGGAGGTGCCATGGCTGTTCGTGCCGAAGGGGCTGGAAAATTGCAGACGCGAGCTCGTCGTGTCGTGGCCCCCGTCGGTCGTCGTCTCTGGTCCATCGACGTACAGGGTCTCGATCGTCTTCCCGTCGACGGCCCGGCGATTCTCTGCCCGAACCACATCAGCTTTCTCGATTCGGCGTTCCTGATGATGATCGCGCCGCGCAACATTTCCTTCGTCGGCAAGGCCGAATACATGGATTCGTGGAAGACGAAGTTTCTCTTCCCGATGCTCGGCATGATTCCGATCGACCGAAGCGGTGGCGACAAGAGCCAAGGCGCGCTCGATGCCGCTCGCAGTGTTCTGGCTCGTGGCGAACTCTTCGGAATCTTCCCCGAAGGAACGCGCAGTCGTGACGGATGTCTGTACAAGGGTCGCACGGGCGCAGCCCGTCTCGCCGTCGATCTCGGTTGCCCCATCTTTCCGGTCGGCATCGTCGGAACCGACGCGATCCAACCTCCCGATGCCAAGGTCCCCAAGTTGTTCCGTTCGTGCTCCATCACGATCGGTCGCCCGGTGCATCCCGATCGGCACGTTCCGGCCGGGACCCCGGAGGCCGAGCAACACCGCGGTTGGCGCTCGATGATCGACGAGGTCATGTTCGAGATCCGCGAAATGACCGGTCAGGTCTACAAGAACGTCTACGCCGGAAAGACCAGCGACGTCGGCACTCCGGTCGCCACCATCGGCGGGTCACCCGAGGTCGTGTCGTCACCGTTCGACTCGGACGGTCGGTCGAACGACCTTCGTTTCGAAAACGGACCGGTCACCTCGGGTCGCTGACCGTACACTGTCGTCTTCGTGACACAGGTTTCGGTCGTACTCCCTGACGGCTCGCGCCGAGAGCTCGAATTCGGCTCGTCCGTGGCCGACCTGGCCGCCTCCATTTCCCGTGGTCTGGCCAAGAACGCCGTGGCCGCTTCGGTGAACGACGCACTGACCGATCTGTCGACCGAACTTCACGACGGCGATCGGGTCCGGATCGTCACCGCCGATTCCGACGAGGGTCGCCACGTACTTCGCCACTCCACCGCCCACGTGATGGCCCAGGCCGTGACCGATCTCTACCCGGGCGCCAAGTACACCATCGGGCCGGCGATCGAGAACGGGTTCTATTACGACTTCGATCTCGGTGGCCGCGCTTTCACCGAAGACGATCTCGAACGCGTCGAGAGCCGGATGCGGGACATCGTTCGTGCCGACCAGCCGTTCGTTCGTTCGGTGCTCACAGCCGACGAAGCACTCCAATTGTTCGCCGATCAGCCCTACAAGTGCGAGATCATCAGTCGCGTCCGGACCGGTGGAGCCGACGGTGCCGATTCGGCCGAAGTCGGCTCGGCCGACCAGGTGAGCATCTACCGGAACGCCGATTCCTTCGTCGACCTGTGTCTCGGACCTCATGTTCCGGCCACGTCACGCCTCGGACACTTCCGACTGCAGAAGGTGTCGTCGGCCTACTGGCGCGGAAACGAGAAGGGGCCGGTGCTGCAACGCATCTACGGCACGGCCTGGGAGAGCAAGGCCGCTCTCGAGGAGCACCTGCATCGACTCGCCGAAGCCGAGCGTCGCGACCACCGCCGTCTCGCCGTCGAACTCGACCTCTTGTCGTTCCCCTCCCAACTCGGAGGTGGACTCGCCGTGTGGCACCCCAAGGGGGCCATCGTTCGCAAGTTGATGGAGGACTACAGCCGTTCGCGCCATCAAGCAGGCGGCTACCAGTTCGTGTTCACCCCGCACTTGTCGAACGCGACTCTCTTCCAGACCTCCGGGCATCTCGACTTCTACGCCGATGGCATGTATCCGCCCATGGAAATGGACAACGGCACCTACTACCCGAAGCCGATGAATTGTCCGATGCACTGTTTGATCTTCGGCAGTCGAGCCCGTAGCTATCGCGAGCTTCCCATGCGCCTGTTCGAACTCGGCACCGTCTACCGATACGAGCGTGCCGGCACGCTCCACGGGTTGCTTCGAATCCGCGGATTCACACAGGACGACAGCCACATCTATTGCACCCGCGAACAGTTGCAGGACGAGATCGTCTCGTTGCTCGATTTCGTCATGAGCGTGTTGAGGGCGTTCGGCTTCGAGGACTTCTCGTTCCACCTGTCCACCAAGGACCCGGCCAAGTACGTCGGATCCGACGAGATCTGGGCCGAAGCAACCGACGCTCTGGCGGCCGCCCTCTCGTCTCACGGCGTCGACTACTCCGTCAAAGAGGGCGACGCTGCCTTCTACGGCCCCAAGATCGACATTCACGTGCGCGACGCCATCGGCCGCACCTGGCAGCTCTCGACCATCCAGTGCGATTTCAACCTGCCGGAGCGTTTCCAACTCGAGTACATCGCGCCCGATGGTTCGCGACGTCGACCGATCATGCTGCACCGTGCCTTGTTCGGCTCGATCGAGAGATTCTTCGGCGTGTTGGTCGAGCACTATGCCGGAGCGTTCCCCACGTGGTTGGCGCCGGTGCAGGTGCGGGTGCTCCCGGTCGCCGAATCCCATGCCGACTACGCGCGAGAAGTCGTTTCCGATCTGACGTCGCGTGGATTGCGGGTCGAGGTCGTCGAGGCATCCGATCCGCTCGGCAAACGAATTCGCAACGCCAAGATGGAGAAGATTCCCTACGTGCTCGTCGTCGGTGACGACGACGTCGCTCGTCGCACCGTGGGCGTCAACCCTCGCGGTGCCGATGTCGAGCGTGACGTGCCTCTCGACGCCTTCACCGCTCGAGTACTCGACGACGTGTCACAGGGCGTCGTGTCACCCGACGCGACCGCCGTCTGAACCCGACGATGACCGACGACGACACGCTGCGCCTCTGGGCGGGATGGCGCCATCGCTACCTGAGCGAACTCGATGCGACCGATTCGGGCACTCCGATCAACAGCGACGACGTCTTCGTCGACATCCTCGGGTCGGGTCGTCCCGACGAAGAGACGTTGATCGTCCACCGGGCCACCTCGGTCTTCGTTCTTCTCAATCTGCATCCGTACTCGGTCGGACACTCCATGGTGATCCCGTATCGGCAGGTCGCCCGATTGTCCGACCTCACTCCGGACGAACATCACGAGTTGTGGCGGGTCGCCACCCGTGCCGTCGACGTCGTCACGGCCGAATACGCACCACAAGGAGTCAACGTCGGCGTCAACCTCGGACGCGCCGCTGGAGGTTCGGTCCCGGGACACCTTCACGTGCACGTCGTCCCGCGCTGGCTGGGGGAGGGCAATTTCCTGGCTGCGACCGCCCGCACTCGGACCCTTCCCGAGCCACTCGATGTGACCGCTGAACGGCTCCGAGCCCGTTGGCGATCGATGGCCTCTGCGTAGTGTGACGTCCGTGGTCGACGACTCTCACACCGACGTCCTTCCCGAAGACCTGAACAAGGTCGACGTCGTCCGGCCCCACGCCTTTCCCGACAACAGCCGTCGACGGGTTCCCGGCACCATCTATGTGGTGGCCGGGTCAGCCGTGGGAGCGGTCGCCGCATTCGCCGGTTCCGACGCCATCCTTCTCAACGGTGGTCTGATCGGGGGTGGCGCGATCCTCGCTCTCTTCGGCCTGTTCGGAATCGCCTCGGGATGGCGCATGCACATCGACGAACACGAGGCTCTTGCGCGGTCGGGCGAGGCGGTCGGATTCGCGATCGGGCATGCGTCGGCACAGCAGGTGTGGCGTGGCATTCGCAGTCGTCCGACCTGGCGGGTGCTGTGCTACTCCGACGAGGACCCGCCGCGTCAGCGAGGTCTGGTCCTGGTCGACGCCGTCGACGGCCGAGTGGTTCAGGTTCTCGTTCAACCCTGTGACGAGGACTGGAGCGGCCTGTCGGCCTGACCGACCCCCGTCGACCTCGGTTTTTCGTAGACTGCCTTCATGTTCGACGGTCACCTGCGCGCTCCGGTCGAGCGAGCGGTCAAACCCATCGGCGACCGTCTTCGCCGGACCCGCCTCACACCTGATCATCTGACGGTGGTCGGGTTGGTCGTGGCCCTGGGCGCGGCGGTGGCGATCGGACTCGGATGGCACGCCCTCGGACTCCTCCTCGTCATCTTGGCTGCCCTTCCCGATCTTCTCGACGGTGCCTTGGCCAAGGCTTCCAACACCTCGAGCCAGCGTGGTGCCTTTTTCGACTCGGTGGTCGATCGAGTCACCGACGGACTTCTCTTCGGCGGCGTCGCTTGGTACTTCGCCAGCGAGGAATCAGCCCACATGGCAATCCTCCCGATGGCCGTCGCACTCATGAGTGGTGTGATCTCCTACGAACGTGCCAAGGCCGAGTCCCTCGGACTGTCGGCCAAGGGCGGCCTGATGGAGCGCGCGGAGCGGATCATCCTTCTTTGTCTCGGTTTGCTCTTTCCGGTGATCCTCGTGCCGATCATGTGGATCATGCTCTTCCTCGTCACCATGACGGCCGTTCAACGCTTCGTCAAGGTGTGGCGTCAGGCCGCGGTCGCACCGGTCACTGCGGCGCGAATCGAGAAGCGTCGGACCCGTCGCCAGTCACGCCGCACGGCCCGTCAGAGTCGTCGCGCCGAGTTCCTCCGGGAACGTCGCCGAACACGGTGACCGACACCCCTCGACGGTCGGGCGGCTTGACCGTGGCCGGCTACCGAGTCGGCGCAGCGATGTCCCGCCTCGTGCCGAACGTGTTCACCGATCTCGTGTCAGCCGGAATCGGCACTCCAGCGGCGATCGTCAATGTCGACAAGCGTCGGATGGCCGAGCGACACATGGCGCGCGCGGTACCCCAGGCCTCTCGAGCCCGACACCGTCGTCTCGCGGCCGAGGTGTTCGACAATTACGCGCGGTACTACTTGGAGAGTTTCCGACTTCCCACCACGTCACCCGACGACGTGGCGCGATCGTTCACCATCGATGGATTCGAACACGTGACCGGCGCTCTCGACGGCGGGAAAGGGGCGCTCGTCGCGTTGCCACATCTCGGTGGCTGGGAGTGGGCCGGACGGTGGATCACCGATCAAGGGTTGCCCATGACCGTCGTGGTCGAACCGCTCGAACCACCCGAACTCTTCCGGTGGTTCGTCGATCTGCGTCGTCGGTTCGGTATGAACGTCGTTCCTCTGGGCCCCGATGCCGGTGCCGAGGTGCTCGGCGCACTGCGGCGCAACGAGATCGTCTGTCTGCTGAGCGACCGCTTCATCTCGGGAGCGAGTGTCGAGGTCGAGTTCCTGGGGGAGCGAACCCTCCTTCCCGCGGGACCCGCGACTCTCGCCGTGCGTACCGGCGCCCCGCTTCTTCCCACTGCTGTCTACTTTCACGGACGCGGTAACGGCCATCACGCCGTCGTTCGACCGCCACTCGACACCCAACGAAGCACGGACTCGCTCCGCAGCGACGTTCGTCGAATCACCCAGGACCTCGCCGATGAGCTCGGTCGTCTCATTCGACGGGCCCCCGAACAGTGGCACCTCTTGCAACCCAATTGGCCCAGCGATCCAGGCTGGCCTCACGGTTCGCTCGATCACCCCACCAACGACTAGGAATTCGGAATGGATCGGGTGCGCATCTCGTTCCTCGTCGTCGTTCTGACCGTCGTTACCGCTTGCGCCGGGGCTGGTGACACTCGGGTGGTCGTTCGCAATCTCGACGATCTGTCCGTTCTCACCCCGGCCGAGGTCGCGGCGATCAAAGCCACGATTCCGACCTACGACCCCTCGGCGACCACGGCAGCGCCCGCCCAGGTGGGGGACGACGATTCGACCGGTCCCAACACCGATGAGAGCTCCGAATCCTCGGATACCACCATCCCGCTCAATCAGGACAACCGTCCCGCCGAACTGAAACTCTTCGATGCCTACGCCAAGTTCAAGAGCTGCATCGAAGACGCCGGAGAGACCATTCGGGGCAATCTCCAGGACCCTCAGAATCCGGCCTATCAGGATCCTGCTTACGCCGAGTTGATTCAGACCTGTGCGGCTCGTAGCAAGATTCTCGAAGCGTTGCGAGAGACATCGCAGGCTCGTGACGAACTCACCCCGGAACAGGTCGAGGAGCGAAACGAGGCGTTCAAGCTCCTGTCGGAGTGTCTGAAGAAGCGGGGATGGACGGTCGAAACTCGCGTCGACGAGAAGGGTCTCATCAATCCGACTCGATTCGAGAGTCCGGACGGAACGCTCGACCAGCGCGATCTCGATCAATGTCTGTCCGAAACCGGAATCAACGATGCCATCGAGCAGAACGACTGACACGACGCGGAGACACCGATGAAACTTCCCAAGATTCCCCGTGGGCGAGCGCTGACCCTCCTGGTCGTCATCGCCCTCGTCACCGTGGCACTGCTGATCGGTCGCGGCCTCGGTGGCGACTCCGAGACGACCGGTCTCGTCATCACGCCCCGTGCGGTCGAGCGACGGACTCTGTCGGACATCTTGACGGTGACCGGCGAAGTGCGTCGCGACGATGTGTACACGGTCTCGTCCAGCGTCGACGGTCGGGTGTCGGACGTTCTGGTCGAAGAAGGTGCGACGATCGCCGCTGGTGACGACTTGGTCGCAGTCGACGGACGCATGTCGGTCGCCGTCGAGGGGAGCACCCCGTTCTACCGAACTCTCACGGTGGGCAGTGAAGGACCCGACGTACGCCAGCTCGAGGACGTTCTCGTCGCGGCGGGTTACGACATCGAACAGCCCGACACCCTCTTCACCGAGGAGACCCGAGACGCTCTGGCTTCCTGGCAGATCGATCGTGGCTATGCGTCGGCCGCCGCCGAGACCGACGAAACGGTGACCCTCACGCTCGTGCCGAATTCGGCGGGTTACACGGTCGGTCGCGCCAATGCCGCAGCATTCACCATCACCCCGTCGGTACCCACGGGTCGGGGCGAGGCGCTCGGGTTCCGAGGATCGGGGCCGAAGATCTCGGTGTCGGTGTCGAGTGACACCGTTCGGGAAGGTGAGGCGACCACGGTGGGCTTCACGTCCGACACCCTGTTGACCGAAGACCTCACGATCGACGTCTCGATCACCGGAACCGCCGACGAGGGTTTCGACTACGAGAGAGTTCCACGGTCGATCGTCATCCCGTCGGGTTCGCAATTCGCCTCCTTCGATCTCTCGTCCCTCACCGATGACGTCCTCGAATCCGACGAAGAGATCGTGATCTCCGTTCTCGCCGGAACGGGAGGTGCCTATCAATTGGGCAACCGCAACAAGGTCCGAGTGGTCCTTCGCGACGTCGACTCCGGAGCCGTTCGCTCGGTCAACATCACCACCGTCGCGACCGAAGTCGACGAAGGGGGGATCGCCACCTTCACGTTGCGCACCTCGGCCGAGTCCGATCGTGATCTGCCCGTGATCGTGCAGTTCGCTGGAACGGCAACGCCCGAGTTCGATTTCGTCACCCCGACCGACGACCAGTTCGTGATACGAGCCGGCACGATGTCCACCGACGTCAGCGTCCGTATTCGTGACGACGGAAACGCCGAATCGACCGAGACCATCACCGTGCGAGTGCTGCCACGTGACACCGGTGAGCCTCGATCCACGTACGTGACGGGCCTTCCGGCCGAGGCCACGATCGAGATCCGCAGTGGCGAGACACCTGAGATGACCGTGACGGGTGGTGGACAGATCGCCGAGGGATCCACCGGGTCGTTCCGTATCGTCGCCGACGAGCCGGTACCCGAGAACACGTCGATCAACTATCAGATCTCCGGTACTGCAACACCGGGTGTCGACTTCCGTGTCGTGACGGGAACCGTCGTGATGCGCGCCGGTTCCTCGAGCGTCTCCATCACGATCGACACCCTCGACGACGACGTCATCCTCCAGCCGTCCGACATGGTCGTGGCTTCGTGGCCCGTTCGAGTCGGTCCCGTGGCAGTGGAAGTTGGAGACCTCGTGACCCGCGGTTCCGATCTGTTCGAATTGGCCGAACCTGCCTTCACGATCGCGCTCACGGTCGGAGCCGCCGAACGAGCGGAACTCGAAGTGGGTCAACGGGTCTCGGTCGATCTCACCGTCGGTGATCAGATCCTCGACGGAGTCATCTCGTCCCTCGACGAGTCCGCCACGCTCGGACCCAACGGCGAAGAGCGATTCGAGGGAGAGGTGGCTGTCGAGGGTGACTACGACGCCGTCGACGGAGCTTCGGTCAGTGTCGACGTCGTGCTCGCCGAGGTGGTCGACGTTCTCGCGGTGCCGGTGGCCGCCGTGCTCCGAACCGCCGATGGAGACGTGGTTCGCGTCGTCAACGACGAAGGAACCATCACCCGGGTCTCGGTGACCATCGGCCTCGTCGATCGGGAATGGGTCGAGGTGGTGACGGGACTGACGGGTGACGAACTCGTCGTCGTCGACATCGAGACCGAAGGGCGCGTCGCGTCGCCGTGACGTCGCCCGTCGACATCACGCCGTTCATGGAACTGGCCGAGGTCTCCCGGGTGTACGGATCGGGGGACACCGAAGTTCGTGCGCTCGATTCCGTGTCGCTGTCCATCTGGCCGGGCGATTTCGTGTCGATCGTCGGACCCTCGGGTTCGGGAAAGTCGACGCTTCTCGGACTGCTCGGATGCCTCGATGCGCCGAGCAGCGGACGAATCGTCGTCGACGGTGAGGACGTCACCGCACTGGCCGATGCAGCCCGCACACGAGTGCGCGGCCGCAGCATCGGGTTCGTGTTCCAGCAGTTCCACCTGATCCCGCATCTCGATGCACTCGGCAACGTCGAAACCGCTCTGCTCTACCGCGGGGTTCGACCGGCCGAACGTCGTGAGCGGGCCCTCGAGTCGTTGGCACGCGTGGGGCTCGCTCATCGGCACGATCATCGACCCGTTCAATTGTCGGGTGGAGAACAGCAGCGAGTGGCGCTGGCCCGCTCCTTGGTCACCGAACCCAAGATCCTGCTGGCCGACGAGCCGACCGGTGCGCTCGACAGCAAGAACGCCGCCAACGTCATGGAGATCCTCGGTGGTCTTCGAAGTCCGGAACGAGCGATCGTGATCGTCACCCACGACAACGGAATCGCCGATTCGGCCGCGCGCAAGATCTCCATGCGTGACGGACGCGTCGTGAGCGACGAGGCCACTGCCCCGTGAGCACCTTCCGAGATCTCCTGCGCGTGTCGCTGTCCGGCTTGGCAGCCCGAAAGATGCGCACGGTCCTGCTGCTACTCGGCCCGATGATCGGTGTGGCGGCGATCATCGCCGCAGTCGGTCTCACCGACTCCGCCAAGGGTGACCTCAAAGCCAAGGTCGCCGAGCTCGGCACCAACCTCGTGGAGATCTCGGCGTCCAGTTCCTTCGGACAGGAGACTCCGCTGCTTCCCGAAGACGCGATCGAACGAGCACTCACGGTGACCACCGTCGAGACAGTCGCATCGGTCCGACAGTTGTCGAACGTTCTCGTCACTCCGTACACCGAGGCCCGGGAGGAGTTCGAGACCGTTCCCGTGCCCGTGCTCGCGGCCGATGACGTTCTTCCCGACGTGCTCGAAGTCGACCTGGTCGCCGGACGTTGGCTCGATGCATTCGACGAGTCGACCGGAGCCCGCGTCGCCGTCATCGGTCAATCTCTCGCTCAGGAGTTCTCGTACCTACCAGGAGAGAATCGCACCATCGAACTCGACGGATTCG
>JBEDFW010000129.1:0-5280 GCA_041174985.1 Actinomycetota bacterium
TCGGCGAACACGACATGGCCGAGAACATCATCCATCTGGTGTTGGCCCGCACCCCCGACGCCCCACCCGGGACCAAGGGCATCTCGTGCTTCATCGTTCCCAAGTTCTTGCTCGACGCCGATGGGAAACCGGGTCGACGCAACGACATCTCGTGCGTGTCGGTCGAGCACAAACTCGGCATCCACGCCAGTCCCACGTGCGTGTTGTCGTTCGGCGACAACGGCGGAGCGGTGGGCTATCTCATCGGCGAAGAGAACCGTGGCATGCAGTACATGTTCACGATGATGAACCAGGCGCGTCTGTCGGTGGGCCTGCAGGGACTCGCGCTCGGAGATCGCGCCTATCAGCAGGCTCTGCAGTACGCCCGAGACCGCCGTCAGGGTCGTGCGCCGGGCGCTCCGGCCGGTGAGAGTTCACCCATCATCGATCACCCCGACGTGAAGCGCATGTTGCTCACGATGAAGACCACGCTCGAGGCATTGCGCCGACTCACCTACTGGAACGCAGCGTGTCTCGACGTGGCGAGCCATCACCCCGACGCCACCGAGCGTGAATGGGCCGCCGATCAGGCAGCCTTGCTCACGCCGTTGTCGAAGGGTTGGGGTACCGACATGGGCGTCGAGCTCACCGGAATAGCCGTGCAGATCCACGGCGGCATGGGTTTCGTCGAAGAGACCGGTGTTGCGCAGCACTACCGCGATGCACGCATCACGACCATCTACGAAGGCACCAACGGAATTCAAGCCATCGATCTGGTCGGTCGCAAGATCGGCCTGCGCGGTGGAGGAGTCGTCACTCGTCACCTCGACTCCATCGACGACTTGTGTCGACGACTCGACAAGCATCCCGATCTCACCGCAACGGCCTCGGCCTTGCGCACCACACTGGCGGCCACGCGTGAAGCGACGACCTGGCTCGCCGAACACTCGATCGATCCGGTGGCTCTGCTCGCTGGTGCGACTCCGTATCTGCGTCTCCTCAGCACCTTGACCGGCGGGTTCCTGCTCGCCGAGTCCGCTCTGATCGCGCGTGACAGCGCGGTCGGTGCGTCGCTCGAGGCCGAGCGAGTGGCTTCGGCGCGGTTCTTCTGCGAGCAACTGATGCCGGCGGTCGACGGGCTGGTCGGAGCGGTGACCGGCGATCCGGCCCTGCTCATGACGTCGATCTGAGGTTCGAAATCAGCGATTCGGCGTGGTCACGGCGCCGGGCGCCGTCGACTCGACGAGGTCGACGAGTGGTTCGAAGAGGTGCCGCAGATCGAGGGTGTCGAAGCCACCCACGAGCTCCTGCAACAACATGCCACCCAGCCCGCAGGACCGGATGAAGCGCGTCGTGAGGAGCAGCACGGAGGGATCGAGCCCGAGACCACCGGCCGACGATCTCGAAACGGAGTGGTTCACCTCGGTGTCGACGCGCCTCAGCGTGGCCCCGATCATCGGATCGTGAATCGACGCCAGATGGAATTCGAGACGGAGTCGTCGATGATCACTCGACTCGGGTTGGAGGAGGCCTCGGTAGGCGGCGAGCTTTTCGGTGAGGAAGTTCTCTTGCCACGTCGACACCGAGTCGTACGAATCGCCGACGGCTCGGGTTCCTGCGTACATGCGCTCGAGAAGTTTGTTGGCGACGTCGGCGAACAGTTCGGGTCGGGTGCGGTACTCGGCGAACAGTGCGCTCGGTGTCATGCCGGCGGCGCGCGCGATGCGTTGTGTGGTCGCGCGTTCGATACCGCCGTGAGCGATCACACGGGCCGCACCGTTCACCAACGCATCACGGGACTCGTTGTCGGTGGAGACGACGGGTGCCGACGGAATCACGGGAGCGGGGAGTGGGAAACGACCGACGGATCCGTACACGTGCATCGCTTCGGCGACCCGGCGGGCGAACGTCCAATCGGCGGGTTCGAAGAGATCGGCGGTGTCGAAGAGGAGAGTCCCCATCACGGCGGCGAGCAGGCAGCGTCGCGATGCCACGATCGGGTCGGAGAGATCGCCGTTCAAGCCGAGTTCGCTCATCCACCGTTCGACATCGGGTCCCACGACCTCGGCCAATTCGGGAACGCGCGTGGCGGCGATGAGAACGCTCACCCCGGGTCGAAGTGGACCACTCGGATTGGACAACGCCCGACTGGTCATGGCGTGGGCGTCGCCGTGTCGTTCGGCTGTCGAGAGCGCGGCGAGCGAGTTGCCGACGAACATCTCCATCGGCGTGGAGATGCGGTTCTGCCACAGGCCGACGAGGATCTCGGCCGGGTTCTCGTACCGCGCGTACACCGCACCGGTCGTCAGTCCGGCGGTTCGGGCCAGTTCGAGGGCGGCGAAGCGGTCGGGTCCACGCTCTCGGAGCAGGTCGAGGCCGGCGTCGAGAAAGAGCTCGTCGTTGCGAGCGGCATCGGCGCGACGACGGGAAGCCACAGCGAGGCATGGTAATCCCTAGATGTAATTCCTACAGAAAATTCTTTTTGCTCGTGAGCAGGGGAAAAGGTCGTCGATCGATCAGCTCGGCGCGTCGACGGCATGGGCCACGAGTGCCGCGAGGTCGCAGAACTCGAGAGCCGACACATGGGTGGCGGCCAGGACGACCCGCGGCGCTCGACCCGCTTCGAAGGCCTCTTGCCAGCGTGATGCGCACAGACACCACTGGTCGCCGTCGACGAGCCCCGGGAATCCGTACTGGGGCATCGGTGTGCTGAGGTCGTTGCCAGCGGCTTTGCTGAAGGTGAGGAACTCGGTCGTCATGACCGCGCACACCACGTGCATCCCCGGATCGTCACCGCGGGATTCGCAACATCCGGTCCGGTAGTAGCCGGTCAGTGGGTCGAACGAGCAAGGCTGAAGATCGCCGCCGAGGACGTTGCGTTGGGTCATGCGACGGCGACGTCGAACAATTGGCCGACGGCATAGGTGACGCCGCAGGCGACGAGCAGGATCAAGATCTGTCGCAGACCGGTGCGCAAGGCGCCTCGTTCGGCAGTGACACCGATCGCCGCACCGACGAATCCGGCGGCCACCACGCCAATGGCGACCGACGACACCTTGGCGGCGGTGCCTTCGCCGATGAACCACGGGAACACGGGAAGAAGCGCACCGAACAGGAAGCAGACGAGTGAGAGCAACGCGGCCTTCATGGGCGAGGGAAGGGTGCCGGGATCGACACCGAGTTCTTCGCGGGCGTGGACGGCGAGCGCCGATTCGGGTCGGCGCATCACGTCGGCAGCTGCCGCTCGCGCGCGTTCTGGTTCGATCCCGTGACTCTCGTAGATCTTGGCCAGTTCGTTGGTTTCGGCAACCGTGTTGACACGGAGTTCGCGCCGTTCGATCTCGAGTTCTCGAGAGATCAGTTCGTTCTGCGCCGACACCGACACCCACTCGCCAGCGGCCATGCTTGCTCCACCGGCGATCGCGCCGGCGAGACCGGCCAGACGAACGACCGTCGAATCGACACCGCTTCCGGCGAATCCGATGACGAGCGACACGTTGGACACCAAACCATCGCTGATACCGAAGACGGCGGCACGTGCAAGACCTCCGGCCACACTGCGGTGACCGTCGTGTTGTTCGACGCCGGTAGCGAAGGCATGGCGGCCCATGAGGCGACCCTATCCCGCCATCGCTCGACCGGTAGCGTTACGAGCGCATGTCGTCCGGCACTCCTTCGTCAGGTGCACCGCGCTACCGATTCGCCCCGTCGCCGACCGGTTTCTTCCACGTGGGTGGTGCCCGCACCGCGCTCTACAACTGGGCACTCGCCAAGAAGAGCGGTGGGACGTTCGTCCTGCGCATCGAGGACACCGACGAAGCACGTAACCGACCCGAATGGACCGAGGGCATCGTCGACGCGCTCGAGTGGATCGGGATCAGTCGTGACGACGCCACGTTCGAAGGCCCGTATTTCCAGAGCGAGTACGCGAGCGAGCACGTCGCGGCGGCCGAACGCCTGTACCGGGAGGGCCATGCTTATTACTGCGATCTGACGAGCGAGCAGATCCAGGAGCGATCGAAGGCATCGGGGAAACCGGGTTACGACGGTTACTCGCGTGATCGCGGTCTCGAAGCCGGGCCGGGTCGAGTTCTCCGCTTCCGTGTGCCGCCCGGGGTCACGGTGGTCGACGATCTGGTTCGGGGTCGGGTGGAGTTCCAGAACGACACGATCGAAGACTTCGTGTTGTTGCGGGGCAACGGTTCACCGATGTTCCTGCTCGCCAACGTCGTCGACGACGTCTCGATGCGAATCACCCACGTGGTGCGCGCCGAGGAACATCTGCCCAACACCCCCAAGCAACAGTTGTTGTGGGAGGCGCTCGGTCATACGCCGCCCACGTGGGCACACGTACCCGTGCTGGTGAACGAACAGCGCAAGAAGCTGTCGAAGCGTCGGGACAAAGTCGCCCTCGAGCAATATCGGGCCGAGGGCTACCTGGCCGACGCCATGGTCAACTATCTGATGACTCTCGGATGGGCTCCGCAGGGCGAGACCGAGATCGTTCCCTGGTCGCAGATCCAGGCGCAGTTCCGCCTCGAGGACGTGAACCATTCGCCGGCGTTCTTCGACCTGAAGAAACTGGCGGCGTTCAATGGCGAGTACATCCGAGCGATGTCGATCGACGATTTCGTCGAGGCTTGCGCCCCGTGGTTGCACGGCGATGCGGTTCCGTGGTCGGCCGACTCTTTCGACCCGGCCGTGTTCCGAGCCTTGGCCGAACTCGTGCAGACGCGCATCGTCACCTTGAGCGAGGTCCCGGCACTCGTCGATTTCATGTTCCTCGAATCTCCGACCCTCGACCCGGTCGCGTGGGACAAAACGTTCGCCTCACCCGAATCCACGTCGATGCTTCGCTCGGCTCGCGACGCGTATGGTGCGTCCGATTGGCACGCTGAGTCCCTGAAGACGGCCACCGAGAACTGCGGAACTGCGTTGGGTCTGAAGCTCGGCAAGGCCCAGGCTCCCGTCCGTGTCGCGGTCACCGGGCGAACGGTTGGACCACCGCTCTTCGAGGCCCTCGAACTCCTCGGCCGTGACGACGTTCTGCGACGACTCGATGCGGCGCTGCAACGACTGAACTGACATGAGCGATTCGGAGTTCCTGCCGCCGCCTCCACCGGGTGCGTCGCCCGCGGACACCGAGATCGATTCGACCCCACGGGTGGTGATCCGGCCGGCACGATGGTTCGTACCGAGATGGTGGCGACGCGGACCGTGGTGGCGCACGCTTCTCGTCACACTCGGAGTCGTCCTGTCGTTGTTCCTCTATTTCGCGGTCACGTTGCTGCAGGTCTGGAG
>JBEDFW010000130.1:0-3649 GCA_041174985.1 Actinomycetota bacterium
CCGCCTTCGCGAACTGCCATCTCGAAGGGGAGGAGGTACACCTCACGAAGAGTTCGCTCGTCGATCGCGCTGTCGATGGTCATGCGCTCGAACTCGGCGTCGTTGCCGACGAAGTGTTTGACGGTCGTGGCGCATCCTTGCGACTGCACACCTCGGATGTACGCGGCGGCCAGTCGTCCGGAGAGGAGTGGATCCTCCGAATAGCACTCGAATGCTCGACCGAAGAGGGGAGAGCGATGAAGGTTGACAGTGGGTGCGAGGAGCACGCGAGCGCCCTTCGTGCGCGTCTGGTGCCCGACCGCTTGCCCGAGTTCTTCCACGAGCGACGTGTCGAACGTGGCTCCGAGTGCCGAGCCACACGGGATGCACAGAGTCGCCACTTGTTGACCGAGGCCGGGAGTGAAGGGTCCGCGGGCGCCGGCTGGTCCATCGGTGACCGTGACACTCGGGACACCGAGTCGTTCGACCGGACGGGTCGTCCACATGGTGGCACCGCTCGTGAGCGACGCCTTTTCGTCGATCGACATGTCGCCGACCAATGCGTCGATGTCACGACCCCCCGTCATGGAGCCATCATGTCAGTTTCAGATACCGAACTTGGTGGCCTGGAGACGTTCGATCGCTTCGGCCGGTCCTTCGAATTCGACCCGGGCCGTTCGGCCGTAGAGATAGAGAACGATTTCACCCACCGGGCCCCGGATGACGACACGAGGTTCGGCCGAGCGGGCGACCACGTCGTCACGGCCGGGTGTCCGTAGGACGAGGCCGACCGGAGATTTCCGGGCGAAGAGGCGCGCCCCTCGTCGCAGGGCCTTGAACAGCGCATCGTCGACGAAGGGTTCGTTGGCAACGACGTCCCAGTCGGGTCGAGCGCGACGAACGTCTTCGAGATGAACGAAGTATTCGATGGTGTTGGTCACGTCGTCGACGGCTGGCAGACGCATCGGTGACAGACGTGGAGGCCCGGAGCGGACCTGATCGACGAGAGCGTTCCAATCACGTGCGGCGACTCGCTGGCGAATGCGATCTCCGTACGCAGCAGCCGACTTCACGAGAATGCCGGCCGCGGCATCGGGTCGTGTCTCGCGCACGACGAGGTGTCCGGCGAGATCTCGGGTGGTCCAGCCCTCACAGGCAGTGGGTGCGTCGGGTCCGACCGACAACAGTGTGTCGCAGAGCGTCCGACGGATTCGGGCGGCCACGTTGTCGCGAGTCATGTCGATCTCCTGTGACGTCAGTTCGACGTTCGCCACGGAACGTCGGCGGGCCAACGCCCGACTCCACCATCCTGGACGAGAAGCCCCGTGAGTGTGCGATCGGCGTGCACACTTCTCCAGACGAGCATGTCCTGAGCGATGGCGAGAATTCGATGCGGATCGGTGACCGGGGTCCGCCAGGTGGGATCGGCAGCCACGTCGAAACAGAGCCAGGTGCCGTCGTCGAACTGCACGTAGGCGGTGTTCAGGTCGCGACGAACCGTGAGATGCTGCTTCTCGAGGCGGCGATCCCACGGCCACGAGTACTCGCCGAAGGGGATCAGAGCGAAACGCCAATCGAACTCCCACGTCGCGGCATCCCGCCACCACGAGGGCGTGCTGCCGGAGAGGAACGCGGTGAGTGGAAGGCCGTCGCATTGGAGAGGCACGGGCTGCGCCCAGGTCTCGGCGAGCGTGGGCATCACGTCGACACTCTCGGTGAATCGATCGACCACGTTGCCACCCGCGTAGCGAGGGTCGCGCCACACGAGAGGAATGTGGTGACTCTCCTCGAACCAACCGACTTTTTGCATCAACCCGTGGTCACCGAGTTGCTCGCCGTGATCGGACGTGACGACGACGACGGTGTCTTCCCACGCCCTGATCTCGTGGAGCGCAGCGACCAGGCGGCCGACTTCGTGGTCGACCGCCGAGATGGTGCCGAAGTACTGGGCGCGAATCCTCCGCATCTCGTCGTCGGTCGTCGGCGTCTTCACGATGTCGAGTCCCATGAGCAGGTCGTGGAAAGGGTGTCGATCGTCAGCGGGCGTGATCGGTGAACCGACATCGGCGGGGTCGTACATCGTGGCGAAGCGGCCCGGGGCCGAATACGGCGGATGCGGCCGCAGGTAACTCGCGTGCACGAACCATGGACTTCCATCGGGGCGCCGGCGGAGATACTCGATGATTCGATCGGTGGTGAACGAAGACACCCCGTGTTCGGCGGGTCGCTCGTGTTCGGTCTCGAGCAACTGCATGTGACCACCACTCACGTCGTGTCCGAGCGATTCGAGCCACTCGACCCATGGACGATGTTCGCCGGTCAGATCGAGTTCCGAACGCAATCCCGGCAGAACACCTTCGTAGGTGGTGAGTCGCGGGTCGTCGGGACGCGTGGTGAGACGGGGATCGATGGATTGATCGGTGTAACCGAACAAGACGCCTTGTCGACCGGCGCGTTGCGCCAAGCGGGCCACGTTGTCGAATCGATGATCGAGTGGCGTGCCGTTGGCGACCACTCGGTGGTTCATCTGGTACGTGCCCGTGTAGAGGCCAGCGCGTCCGGGCGCACACGGGGTGGATTGGGTGTAGTGCCGCGCGAATCGAGTTCCGACCGAGGCGAGAGCATCGAGGTTCGGAGTACGGACGAGTGGATGTCCGGCACACGACAGGGCATCACCGCGAAATTGATCGAGAGTGACGAACAAGACGTTCGGGCCGGACGCACCCATGATCAGATCGTGTCACATCAGGCGATGCGCACGTACTCGTATCGTCCTTCGGTCTCACGCCGTTCGAATTCACCCGCGATACGAAGGTGTTCGAGGTGGGCGTAGGTCTCACTGTCGGCCATGCCACCTTGGGCTCGGGGCGAGAACAGGAACTTCGACATGTCCATGACAGTGGCCGGACGATCGAGTTCGGCCGCGGCGTCGCGGAGTCTCTGCAGACGACCCTCATGGTGTTTCTTGATGTCATCGGCGCGGCCGGCCAGATCGACGAAGGGATCACCGTGGGCGGGCAAGGCGAGCGTGACGTCGCTGCCGAAAGCGGCCACTTTGTCGAGGGAGTCGAAGAAGAGTTTGAGAGGGTCTCGACGACGGACCAGACCGCTGATGTGCGGGGTGATGGTGGGCAACACGTGGTCGCCACAGAGCATCAATCCGGCCTCGGGATCGAAGAGGCAGAGATGGTCGGCGGTGTGCCCCGGTGTGTGCAGAGCGACCCATTCGCGGCGAGCGAACTTGTATCGCTCGGCATCGTCGAGTCGGACCGTCGGGCGCGGCAACCGAAGCAACTTCGGGAACGACTGAGCGACTCGCATGCGGGCTCGCCGACGCCACGGGATGTCCATTCCCGGTCCTCCCCACGGCGTCGGTTCCCACGGTCGCCGATATTGAGGGATGTCGGGGACGTCTTCGACGTCGAGATCGGGCGGTTCGGTCGGATCCCAGAAGACGCGGAAGTGTCGACTCGTGACGATCTCGGCCCCCGAGTGGCTCCGGATCCACTCGGCTCCGCCGAAGTGGTCGGGATGACTGTGCGTGACGATCACGGTGTGGATCCGCTTCAGCGGAACACCGATCTCGCGCAGGCGTGACTCGATGGCGCGATAACTCTCCTTGTTGGCCAATCCCGGATCGACCACGGCCGCACCACGCTCGTCCTCGAGC
>JBEDFW010000131.1:0-3182 GCA_041174985.1 Actinomycetota bacterium
ATCGGACGCTGAGCGTCATTTCGCGGACCCAGAACACCAGTAAGTTCGCTGGCGTGCCGGATACTGCGGGCTATGTGCTGATCGGCGCGGTCGCCGCCATCGTCACCTTCGTCGCCACGCCCCTCGTCATCCGCCTCGCCAACCGCCTCGGCTGGATCGTCGAACCCGACGAGCGCCGCGTGCACACCCGCCCCACCCCCGACGTGGGCGGAATCGCCATGTTCATCGGATTCGTCGTGGCCCTCGGTCTGGCCTGGCAGATGGATCGGTTCTCCTTCGTCTTCGACAACAACTCCGAACCCCTCGGCGTCCTTCTCGCCGCGGCCGTCATCTTCGCCACCGGTCTGTTCGACGACGTGCGCGAAATGTCGGGTCCGGGCAAGGTCACCGGCGTCGTCATCACGTCACTCGTGCTCGTGTGGTTCGGCGTCACGATGTTCTATTTCCGCGTCCCGTTCCTCGACGTTTTCGTGCTCTCCGATGACTGGATTCCGCTCATCACAATCTTGTGGGTGTTGGGCATGACGCAGGCCATCAATCTGATCGACGGTCTCGACGGATTGGCCGCCGGCATCGTGGCCATCGCCGCGGCCGCGTTCTTCCTGTACAGCCGGCGGCTCGACGACCTCGGCGCACTTCTGCAGCCCAACATCGGCCCACTCATCGCCATCATCGCCTTCGGTGTGTGCATCGGCTTCCTGCCGCACAACTTCAATCCGGCCAAGATCTTCATGGGCGACAGTGGCGCGCTCCTGCTCGGTCTTCTCATGGCGGTGTCGACGAGCGTGGTCGGGGGCCGCGCCGATCCCGACTCGACCACCTACACACCCGGCCAGACCTACTTCTTCTTGGCGCCGCTCTTCATCCCGCTCTTCATCCTCGGTGTGCCGATCCTCGACACGTTGTTCGCCATCGTCCGCCGCGCCGCCAAACGCCAGGGTGTGGCCACCGCCGACAAGGGCCACCTGCACCACCGGCTCATGAACCTCGGTCACGGTCAGCGTCGCAGCGTGCTGATCATGTGGCTTTGGACGGCGATCCTCTCGGGCTTCGTCCTGTATCCGATCTTCACCAAGGCCCGCACGGCCCTCATCCCGATCGGCACGGCGGCCATCGCCCTCAGCCTCTACACCGTGCTGCACCCCGAGGTGAGGCGGAAGCGCAAGAGCCAGGTCGACGAGCGAACAAGCGGGGGAGACCAGAGTCACGCCGCCAGTACCGCCGGTGATGACCGGGAGGGGTTGCCCTCCAGCACCCCCACCGACTAGTTTGGGAAAAGTTTCACGAACTGGTCGGAAATCGCCCCCTGACCAGCGGAAACGCCCCCTCTCATGACCGACTCCTCCGTGCCTGCCGCTCGTCGTCGCACCAAGCCGTTCTCGGCGCGCGCCGTCACGCTCATCGCCGGGAAGAACCCCCGTCAACAGCGTGGCAACGGAGCCGAAGCCGGTCTCGGCCAGGGCATGGAAATGGCCCTCACGCTGGCAGTGTTCTTCGGACTGGGCTGGCTGATCGACGGTTGGCTCGGTACCCGCCCGGCCTTCATGATCGCCCTCACCGTGTTCGCCGTGGTGGGCCAGTCGGTGCGCATGTGGATCGAGTACGACGCCCGGATGAAGCGCCTCGAAGCCGAGCGCAAGGCCGCCACCAGCTCGCATCAAACGGCAAAACCCCAGGTCAGCCCGGAAAACGGCCAACTGTGATGACCACCGAGCCGAGCCCGATCACCACCCGCCTCGAGGGTGATTCACCCGAGATCACGGTCTCGCTCGACATCATCAAGCGGGGTGCCTACGTGGCCCCGATCATCGTGGCGGTGTGCGCCGTGTTCGCCGGTCTCGACGGGGTGTTCTCGGCCCTCTACGCCATGGCCCTCGTGCTCGTGAACTTCTTCTTCGCCGCCGGATTGGTGGCCGTGACGGCCCGCATCTCGCTCGGCCTCATGATGGGCGCCGTTCTCTTCGGCTACATCGCCCGCCTCGGTCTCATCTTCCTGGCTGTGATTCTCGTCCGGGACGCCTCCTGGATTTCACTCACGGCCCTCGGATTGACCATCATCGTGACGCACCTCGGACTCCTGGTCTGGGAGATGCGCTACGTCGCAGCCTCACTCGCATTCCCAGCCCTGAAACCCAAGAACCACGCGTAACTCCCGAACGTCTCACCACAAGGACCAATCACTGTGATCGCACTCGAGTTCCCGCCGATCAACGAGATCCTCCGTTGGAAGGATCTCGCTCCCGGCTTCAACAAGATCGCCATTATCTGCGTGGCCGCGGCGCTCATCGCGTCGGTCATCTTCTTGCTGGCGGGAAGCAAGGATCACAAGACGGCGCCCAAGGGCGTGCGCAACTTCGCCGAGTCGATCGTCGAGTTCATCGAGAACGGCATCGTCATGCAGACCATGGGTCGCGACGGTCTCGGCTGGACGCCGTTCTTGCTCAGCATCTTCTCGTTCATCTACCTCTGCAACGTGCCGGGCATCATTCCGTTCCTGCAGATGCCTGCCACGGCCCGCATGGCGTTGCCGCTCTTCTTGTCGTTGCTCGTGTGGGTGGTCTTCATCGGCACCGGCTTCAAGCATCAGGGTCTCGGTTACCTGAAGAACTCGCTCTTCCCGCCGGGCGTGCCCAAGGCTCTCTACATTCTCGTGACGCCGATCGAATTCATCTCGACGTTCCTCGTGCGTCCGTTCTCGCTCACGGTGCGACTCTTCGCCAACATGCTCGCTGGTCACATCCTTCTCGTGACCTTCGCCTTGTTGTCGGAAGCTCTCTTCCAGGCCGAGGGCAACCCGGGACTCATCCCGGTCGGCATCCTGCCGATGTTCATGCTCATGTTCTTGACCGGTTTCGAGGTGTTGGTGGCCTTCCTGCAGGCCTACATCTTCACGATCCTCACCGCCGTGTACATCGGCGGCGCGGCTCACCCCGAACACTGATCACGCACAACACACAGTTCGTAACGACCCTTCTCTATCAACAGCACATAGGAGACAAAGAAAATGGAAGCACTTGCTGCACTTGCCGCCCTCACCGGTGACGAGGCCAAGGCCGCATCGGCTGCCGGTTCGGCCGGTTTCGCCTACGGTCTCGCCGCCATCGGACCTGGCATCGGCATCGGTTACCTCGTCGGTAAGTCCGTCGAGGCCATGGCTCGCCAGCCCGAGGCCGCCGGCATGG
>JBEDFW010000132.1:0-4588 GCA_041174985.1 Actinomycetota bacterium
CCCCATGGCCCGCCGAACCGGCACCCGGGAACTGATCCTCGAGCGGGCGACCGACCTGTTCGGCCGCTGGGGGGTCGAGGCGGTCAGCCTCGACCAGATCGCGAGCGAGGTCGGGGTGGCCAAGCAAACCCTCCTGTATTGGTTCCCGTCCAAGGACGACCTGGTGGAGAACGTCGTGGCGGCGACGGCCGCCGAGTTGGCCGTGGTCGTCGAGGCGGCGATTCGCGCCGCACCCGACGATCCGTTGGATCGCATCGAAGCGGTCGTGAAGGCGGTCTTCCGTCCGGCCGTGCGACGGCCGTCCCTCCTCGGACTCATTCGCGAATTGAGCCGATTGCCCGCCGACACGAGTGATCGCGTCACCGAGCAACTCCGTCCCCTGGCCGACCGAGCCATCGCCTGGATGCGCGGGGAGATGGACCGCGGTCGATTGCGACGAGGTGACCCGGCGATCGTGATCGCGCTCGCTTATGCGACCGTGACCGGAATCGCAACCGAGCCCGAAGCGTTGCGCGTGGTGGGATGGAACACCGACACGGCCGGACTGCGACGTCTGCGAACCGAACTGACGGCGTTTCTCCGGTCGGCCCTGTCGCCGTCAGCGTGACGTGTTGCGATGTCGTCGAGCATGACGCTCGAGCGCGAGTTCGACGAGACGATCGATCAGCACCGAGTACTCGACCCCCGATGCCTGCCACAACTTCGGGTACATCGAGATCGGCGTGAAGCCAGGCATGGTGTTGACCTCGTTGCACAGGAATCCGCGACCGTTCACCTCGTAGAAGAAATCGACGCGCGCGAGACCCGAGCAACGCAGGACACGAAAGACGTCGAGCGCCAGCTGTTGGACGTCGGCGACGTCACCGGCGCCGAGATCGGCCGGAACGAGCAATTGGGCACCGTCGGTGACGTACTTGTCGTCGTAGTCGTAGAACTCGTTGCCCGGAACGATCTCGCCAGGAACGCTCGCTCGAGCGTTCTCGTTGCCGAGGATGGCGACCTCGATCTCGCGGCACACGACGGCCTCTTCGATCAAGGCGATCTCGTCGTAGGAGAAGGCCAGCTCGAGAGCCGCTCGAAGCTCCTCGGGGGTGCGCACCTTGCTCACTCCGATCGACGATCCCATGTTGGCCGGTTTGACGAAGAGCGGGAATCCGAGTTCGCGCACGACGGATTCGAGGCGTGCCGCGCCACTCGTGGACGGAGTGATCACCGCATACTTGGGTTGAGGAATGCCGTGACGGGCGAGAACGTCCTTGGCCATGGCCTTGTCCATGCAGACCGCCGACGACAACACACCCGACCCGACGTAGGGGAGGTCGAGCAATTCGAGCATTCCCTGAATGGTTCCGTCCTCGCCGAGTGGACCGTGCAGAAGGGGCAACACGACAGTGGTTCCCGTCGATGCCGCCGCCGAGAGAACCGGAGCCGACGAGACCGGCAGACCGCGGGGTTCGAGACGACCAGGAAGCGCGGCCGGACCCTTCTCGAGGGCCGACATGGCGTCCTCGGCGAGATGCCAGTGACCCTCGCGATCGATGCCGATGGCGGTCACGGTGTAGCGATCGGGATCGATCGCTCGAAGGACGTGCGCTCCGGTCACACAACTCACGTCGTGTTCGGCGGACTGACCACCGAAGACGACGACGAGATTGAGTCGGGTCACGTCGCGACCCTACCCGGCACCGTGTCGAACAGTCCGGCACCCCGCAGGTCGGAGCACTACGATCCGAAGTCATGCCTTCGCCGTCGGGAGCCTCGTCCTCGGACCCGAGTTTCCTCACGCACCATGCCTTGCGCATCAAGGGTTTCGCCCGGGTCGACACTCTGTCGGAGATGATCGAACTCGACGCCGCGCACGTCGAGACGCACCTTCGGTCGATGGCCGAATCGGAATGGGCGATGTTCCGCGAGGCACGCGCCC
The DNA here is from genome assembly GCA_041174985.1 of Actinomycetota bacterium. Taxonomy (GTDB): domain Bacteria; phylum Actinomycetota; class Acidimicrobiia; order Acidimicrobiales; family Ilumatobacteraceae; genus Casp-actino8. The sequence goes on from JBEDFW010000132.1 coordinate 1,925, forward strand.
TCTGGCAGTTGACGCCCCAGGGTCGCGAGGCACATCGCGATGCCCTGTCGGCCGACGTCGTGAGGTACGACCTCTCGGCGCTCGCGCCGCATTACGGACGTTTCCTCGAATTGAACGACGGCTTCAAACAGCTCTGTGGTGACTGGCAACTTCGTGACGGCGAGATGAACGATCATTCCGACGCCTCGTACGACCGGGCCGTGATCGCCCGGCTCGCCGCACTCCACGGCGAGTCGGTTCCCGTTCTCGACGCCATGTCGACGGTCGTGCCCCGCCTTCGGACCTACGCCCCCCGGCTCGCGTCCACGAGCCAGCAGGTTCAAGAAGGTGTGCACCAGATGTTCACCGGCGTGATGTGCGGGTCGTTCCACGACGTCTGGATGGAATTGCACGAGGACCTCATCCTCACTCAAGGGATCGACCGCGCGGCGGAAGGGAGTTTCTGATGGCCCGATTCGGCCGAGTGGTGACGGCGATGGTGACACCGTTCGATGCATCCGGTGCGCTCGATCTCGACGGCGCGCGTCGACTGGCGCGTTGGCTCCAGGACCACGGCAACGACGGACTGGTGATCGCCGGCACGACCGGTGAAGCACCGGTGCTGACCGATGCCGAACGCTTGTCCCTTTTCGCGGCCGTCATCGAAGCAGTGACGATTCCGGTGATCGCCGGTACCGGTACCAACGACACACTGCACTCCATTCACATGACGAAGGAAGCCACGGCCCTGGGCGCAGCCGGAGTTCTCGTCGTCACTCCGTACTACAACCGTCCGTCGCAGGCCGGAATCGCTGCGCACATGAAGGCCGTGGCGGCCAGCACCCACCTTCCCGTCGTGATGTACGACATTCCGGTGCGGTCGGGTCGCAAGATCAACACGTCGACCATCGTGCAACTGGCCAACGACGTCCCGAACGTTCTGGCGTTGAAGGATGCCGCCGGCAATCCGGGTGAGACCGCGTCGGTCGTGGCGAACACGGGTGCGGATTTCGAGATCTACAGCGGTGACGATTCGTTGACGCTGCCGCTCATGGCGGTCGGAGCGAGTGGAGTGATCGGCGTTGCCACGCATTGGTCGGCGCCCGAACACCAGATGATGTTCGACCGTTGGGAAGCGGGTGACACGGCCGGTGCACGGCGGGTGAATCAGATCCTGTTGCCGAGTTTCTCGTACGAGACCGGCGACGAATCCCCCAACCCGATTCCCTCGAAGGTGATGATGAATCACATCGGAGTTCCGGTCGGAGAGTGCCGTCTCCCGATGGGACCGCCGGCATCTTTCGTGGCCGAACGCGCCGCCAAGGTCTGGGCCGACCTCGAAGCCCGCCGCGCCGAAGGATTCTGATGCCGGCACCCGTTCGAGTCGTCTTCCTGGGCGGACTCGGTGAGATCGGTCGCAACTGCATGGCGATCGAACAGGACGATCGACTCCTGTTGATCGACTGCGGTCTGATGTTCCCCGACGCCGACATGCACGGAATCGATCTCGTTCTGCCCGACTTCACGTGGTTGCGGGAGAACGCCCATCGCATCGAAGCGTGCGTGGCGACCCACGGGCACGAGGATCATGTGGGGGGACTCCAGTTCCTTCTTCGTGACGTGTCGTTCCCGATCTACGGATCAGCGGTCACTCTCGGCTTGGCGGCCGGCCGAATCGAAGAGGCAGGTCTGCTCGACCGCACCGACCTGATCACGGTCGCCGACGGCGAGCGCCGGCGCATCGGCCCTTTCGACGTGGAGTTCGTGCCGGTCACTCATTCCGTGCCGCACGCGTTCGCCATTGCGGTGCACACCCCCCAAGGTGTCGTGCTCCACTCCGGCGATTTCAAACTCGATCTGACCCCGGTCGACGGTCGTCGCACCGACCTCGCTCGTCTCGGCGCCATCGCGTCGAACGAGGGAATTCGCCTACTCCTCTGTGATTCGACCAACGCCGAAGAGCGCGGTCATGCGCCGAGTGAGACCTCGATCGGAGCGGTTCTTCGAGCCCTTTTCCACGAGCATCGCGAACGCCGAATCATCACGGCGAGTTTCGCGAGTCACATCCACCGTGTGCAGCAGATCATCGACGCGGCCGTCGAGACCGATCGCAAGGTGGCCACGCTCGGCCGTTCGATGCAGCGAAACGTGCGTCTGGCCCGTGATCTCGGGGTGTTGCGAGTTCCGGAGAGCACGCTGATCGACATCGAGCAGATCGACGAGTACCCGCCGAATCGAGTGTGCATCATCTCGACCGGTAGCCAGGGCGAACCGATGTCGGCGCTGTCACTCATGGCCCGGGGCGACAGCAAGTGGCTGAAGGTGGGCGAGCACGACACGGTGATCCTGTCGAGTCACGCCATTCCGGGCAACGAGTTCAACGTCACTCGCGTGATCGACGGACTCCTGCGCGCCGGCGCCGAAGTCGTCCACTCGGGAGTGGCCGACGTTCACGCGACCGGTCATGCCCAGGCCGACGAATTGAAGACCTACTTCTCGATCGTGAAACCCGAGTGGTTCATCCCGGTGCACGGGGAATATCGGCACATGGTCGCCAACGCTCGACTCGGTGAACTGATGGGCATCCCGCGGTCCAACGTGTTGTTGTGCGAGGACGGCGACGTCGTCGAGATCGGCGACGAGGGCGTGTCGCCGGTCGGGCGTGTGCCGGCAGGATTCCTCTAC